>JAYQVM010000001.1:0-33943 GCA_038148435.1 Gammaproteobacteria bacterium
CAATTTCACGTCGCAGCGCGAGAGTGACGTGGCGACCACTGGCTGTAATAGCAACCAGGTCTGAAATATGATCCAGCGGCTCCTGCGCTTCCGTACGACCAAAGAATTGTATGAATGGTGCACGTCCAGTGGGTATGCCGGGGTTATGCTGGATGTAGTCTTCAGCCATCATACGACGAGCTGCATCCATATCACGGGCAACTAGTACCATGCGCCAGAAGTCGTATACCAGCCTCTTGTCTGCTGCATCCTGTGGGTTGCTGTCTTCCAGCCATGCAGCCTGCTCATTGGCAGGAATTGCTTCAACTGGAACCTGTGCGAACAGCGCGTTACTAAACAGGGTCAGCAGGATTAGGCTCAAATATTTCATGGTTATTCTCCAAAAGTTACATACATATTTTATAAGCTATAAAGTCGTTAAATTATAGGGATGGCAATTAGCTGCACAGTTTGTGATCAAAAAAGTAACAAGTGTTACATACTTATTCCTTAAATACTGTTTTTTAATTTACCAGCTTCTTTCTGTTTTAATTAGCGGATAATCGGTGAAATCCCATCACCCAGTCTTTCTTCTTCACTCAGGTTATCAAGCCGCCATTGTCTGACAAAGTCCTTGTATTCAGGGTACATGGTAATGCCGCCACCACGGCCTGCTTCATAGGGAATGCCATAGAGTTCAGCAAAATCTATACCATAGGGAGATTCGCCAAGGTTGTTGTGTGGAACGTCTCCTTCTTCGCGTGGTACTTCAGTAGCGGGACGGCACGGATATGCACCCATGGTAGTCAGTTCGCGGCGATCAAAACCGTTTGATTTGAAAAATACACCTGTGAGGTACACAGGGTCTTCAATCATATAAATATGGGTCATGGTGTCGCCGTGCGCAGTAAAGCGTTCGGTCATGACAGCCTGGTCACTGAAGGCTAAGCCATTTCGACGCATCCAGCCGGCTTTTAAATGAGTGGTTTTAACCACCAACGTGTCACCTTCCCAATGGCCGGTAGAGAAGCCCTGCCAAGTATGGGGCGCCATGGCATCAGGGTGTTCGCGTCCATCCATCCAGATGGTACGGCGCTGGGCCTGCCAGCGAATGTGAGTGCCAATTTTGACTTCTTCTAATGACACAGGATCTAGTTCCTGCCAGATATAAAGATTGCCTACACCTCTGAAGCCATAGGTCGAGGGATGAGGTTTACACTGATGTTCTGGTAGGGTCAGCAAAGAGGCCTGCCAAGAGTCTGCACGCATGCGAGCGGCATCATTGACAGGTAAACCGGCGTAATCCCCTGCAAATGGACCTGGGCCACGTTCTTCTGCATCTTCATGCATGATGGGATTCCAGTGCCCGAAAATCTGTGCCGAAGCCTGAGTGGCAAGAACAGTTACCAAGCTTAAACTGAAAAGTATTTTAAGAGTAGTGTGCATGACACGTCCTTTTTTCTAATAATTATTTGTAAGTCAAAAAAATATACCATGATTACAGTCTTAAATTAAAAGCTTTTTAGTGGCTTTTCTAAAGGCTTCCACATTACTTGCAAGATTAGTTAGCAGGGCATGTCAGATGGACAAAAAGCTAATAGGCTGGCTTCGGTATTTCTCTATTTTAGTAGTGGTGGTTCTGTCACCTCTCAGCAATGCCAGCTCCATGGCTTAATAGTCCAACCTGCTGGTGATGAAAGTCGGGGGCAATACCTTTTGTGATTCCGTTAATGTTGGTCTGCCTCTGACGCTGATCATCTAGCTGTTCTTAAGCTGGCTCTTGTTGCTCTTATTTCATGTGAAAGCAGCAACAACTCAGTACTCAGTAATCTCAAGTTCATCCATCTCTAGAATAACCCGCACAAAATTAAAACCGCTGAGCAGGATTTCCCCCTTGAAGCGATCCTGTCCATTGGTGGAAAAATCGAATTCATAAATACGGCACAGTTTCAGTTGGTGCTGTAAGCGCTGAAGCTGCATTTTTTTGAAGACCAGGGTTTGATCCAGCAATTGAAGCTTACGTACCCGGCAGTATTCCTTGGCCTGCCTGATAGCAAAGGTCTTCTGCTCGGAAACATGCCACCAGTAGGCCAGTAGGAGTATTAAGAGAAAAAAAACCACTACATCGGGCAGGCTGTACATATGTCTTATAAGTGATTTTTTCTGCTGCGCACCATTATTACCAGTACTAGCATGCTTAGAAGCACGACAGGCCAGCTTCCCCAGTATGAAAAAGGGGTTCGACCACTGATTGCTGGAACCCTGGAGCTTAATGTCGCGACTTCAAACTGCGGTGCTTTTGCAAGTACCTGTCCCTGTTCATTAATAAATGCAGTCAGGCCATTACTGGTAGCACGTACCATGTAACGACCATTTTCCAGAGCACGCATGGCTGCCATTTGCAGGTGCTGCAAAGGGCCAATGGAAGCACCAAACCATGTGTCATTGCTTATGGTTACAAGAAAATCTGCCTGGTAGGCCTGTTGCCGGACGAAGTCGGGATAGACCACTTCATAGCAAATATAGGAAGCCAGCGTGAAATCATTAGCCCGAAGCAGAGATTGATCGGCTGGACCGGCAGTTAGTGAAGACATCGGGAGTGCAAATAGTTGTAGAACACTTTTCATCAGAGCTGACAGCGGCACATATTCCCCAAAGGGTACCAGCTTTTGTTTGTGATAAACGCCACTGCCATTTCCCAGTGCGGTTATGCTGTTATAGGTATCACCATTTTCTTCACGGTAAAGAATGCCACTGACCAGCGTGCTGTTGCTAGCACGGGCCTGCTGGTCAAAGTAGCCCAGCACTGAACCAGCGCGCTGGTAGAGTATGGGAATAGCCGTTTCCGGCCAGATAATAATGTCATTTCCCCACAGCTGGGCACTGAGTTCTTCATAAAGGCTGATGCCTTGATTGATATAGGCAGGATCAAATTTCAAGTTCTGGTCGATATTAGCCTGCACCAATGCAACCTCTGCTGACTTATCCGGACTGACTTGCACCCAGTTGAAACTGTCCAGCAACCACAGCATCAGCCCCAGTAAACATAAAATGCCGGCATAAACGCCATATCGCAGGGGGCTGTCAAATTTCTGATGGTGCCAGAGCTCAAACATTTCATATAGGAGGCCGGCATAGAACACAACAGCAAAACTGATACCCAGAACCCCAAGTACAGGGGCCAGAGGGTGCAGCCAGCTGGTGGTGTGGGCATAACCGAGATAAAGCCAGGGAAATCCGGTGAATAACCAGCTGCGCATCCACTCAAACAATACCCAGAGGGAGGCAAAACTCAGTGCTATTCGCAACGTTCTGAAATAGGCCTGGTACAAGTAGGCCTGCAAAGCGAATAGCAAGGCCAGTCCCCCAACGAAAAGTCCTGTCAGGAAAGCAGCAAATAATACGGATGTGTTGCCATAGACACTGATAGAGACATAAACCCAGGAAGCGCCCAGTCCGAAATATCCCAGGCCATAGCACCAGCCCAGAAGGGCGGCCCGCGCCGGGGCTATATCCCGTAATACGCACAGCAATAGGAATATCGACACTAGGCTCAGAGGCCAGATATCGAAGGGGCTCAAAGAGAAGGGAACCAGCGCCCCTGCCAGAAAAGCCAGAAATATAGGATAGACCTTTCCTGACTTATTTCTTGACAGGCTCATCTTCAGCATTTTGAGCCAGACTCGAGCTGACCTCTATCAGACGGATCTTGCGCCCATCAGCATTAAGAATTTTAAAAACATAGGGGCCGATACCGATGCGCTCATTACGACTTGGAATATGTCCAAATTGATTCAGCAGAAGTCCACCGATGGTACCCATTTCCTCGCTGGTAAAACTGCTGTGGAAATATTCGTTGAAATCCTCCAGCGGCGTAATAGCTTTGACGGTATAGCGATCGCCATCAATTGTCTTGATATAATCTTCCTCATCGATATCATGTTCATCTTCTATCTCGCCGACAATCTGCTCCAGAATGTCTTCAATAGTGACGGCACCAGCAAGTCCACCGTACTCATCGACCACGATAGCCATGTGATTGCGGTTTTCTCGAAACTCCTTCAACAACACATTCAGGCGTTTTGATTCAGGGATGTAAGTTGCCTGACGTACGATGTCCTTGATATTGAAACGGGCTCTATCATTGGCTTCCAGCAGAAGCGGAATCAGGTCTTTGGCTAGTAGTATGCCTATCACGTCATCACTGTTTTCAGCGGTGACGGGAAAACGTGAATGGGCAGTTTCCGTAACGATTTGCAGAATCTCTTCTAGAGAAGAGCGGGTGCTGAGCATGGCAATATGCGAGCGAGGAATCATGATTTCTCGGACCTGCATGTCACCTACCTGTAAGGCGCCCTCGATGATACTCAGCGCCTCAGTATCAATTATTTGTGCCTGTTGTGCGAGGCGTAACTGCGCTATCAGACTTTGCTTGTCGCTCAGCTGCTCACCAAAAAATGCTTTGATTTTATCGATCCAGGACTGTTGTCCCGGATCGCTACTAGATTGATCTTCTGCCATCAGATAGTTTTTTTTCCAGAATGTCAGTCGTTTTGTATGTGGTAGGGATCAGCATATCCCAGATTAGCCAAAATAACCCCCTCGAGCTGCTCCATTTCTTCAGCCTGAGCATCTTGTTGATGATCATAACCGAGTAGGTGAAGCATGCCGTGGACTGTTAGGTGTGCCCAGTGAGCTTGCAAGGGCTTTTTTTGTTGAGCAGCTTCCCGCTCAAGTACTGGAACACAGATGGCCAGATCGCCCAGCAGGTGTGATCCGGTTTGGGCAGGAATATCCGTATAGGCAAAAGACAGTACATTGGTGGGGCCCTCTTTGTGACGATAATTTTCATTGAGCTCGGCCGATCCCTCTTCATTGACCAGCCGTATTCCCAATTCATAGTGCTTATCGTCCTGCTTCAGATACTCTAGCACAGCGTCGCTCCAATGCTCAAAGTCAGTACTTGCCGGTACCGATGATCGACCCGATTCATTATTAAGTTCAATGATCACCCCCATGTAGCTTTTACTGCTCAGCCTTGTCATTCTTGGGGAGCGTTGATATCGTTTTCCTGTCATGTGCTTCATAAGCTTCCACCACCCGTTGTACTATGGGGTGGCGCACTACGTCTTTTGCATTAAAATAGGAAAAACTGACGCCTTTCGTACCTTTGAGAATACTACTGACATGGACTAGACCCGAGCGTTCACCCTTGGGGAGGTCAATTTGGGTAATATCACCGGTAATGATTGCAGTGGAACCAAAACCGATACGTGTTAGAAACATTTTCATTTGCGAACTGGTGGTATTCTGGCTCTCATCCAGCAGGATAAAAGAGTTATTGAGGGTACGTCCGCGCATATAGGCAAGTGGCGCCACTTCAATGATATTGCGCTCAATCAGCTTGGCTACGCGCTCAAAACCTAGCATTTCGTATAGCGCGTCATACAGCGGGCGTAAATAGGGGTCGACTTTCTGCGCGAGGTCACCCGGCAGAAAGCCAAGCTTCTCACCGGCTTCCACGGCAGGGCGAACAAGCAGAATACGGCTGACGCGGTCATTGACCAGGGCTTCCACAGCGCAAGCGACAGCCAGGTAGGTTTTTCCCGTGCCTGCCGGGCCTATGCCAAAGTTAATGTCATTGCGCATGATGGCACACACATATTCATTCTGGTGGTGGCTGCGCGGTTTTATGGAACATTTGGGTGTGCGAATCAGCTGCACAGTCTGTTCCGGGTCATTGCCGGAAGCCCGTTTCGTATCTGCAGTGGCGCTCTCACTCAGATATTCCTGAATAATCAGGTGGACCTGGGAAGGACTCAGGGCTTCCTTGCTTTCAGTCAGTTTATACAGGGCTTCGAGCACCTGGCAGGCAATGGCAACGGCAGCAGCATCACCAATCAGAGTAAATAAATTACCGCGATTGCTTATCTTGAGATGTAGCCTTTCTTCAATCTGGTGGATGTGCTCATTAAGACGGCCACTGAGGTTGGCCAGACGCTTCGGATCCTCAGGCTCTAGGATGAGGCGATATGCTTTTGCTTTATTGTCACTATTCATGAAGAGAGGGCATTGCCTCATGTGGCTTTAGATTGTTGGAGTATAGCAAGGGAAACTAGAAAAAAGGGATTAAATTTCAGTCGTCAAACCCTTTACTCAGAGCAGTTCGCCACGCAGAGAGTTAGGCAGTGCTTCAGTAATTTTTACTTGCATCAGATGACCAACCAGGTCCATCTGATCCGTCCTGAAATTCACCACCCGGTTATTTTCCGTGCGGCCCTGCAGTTCTCCGGGGTCTTTTTTTGAAGGTCCAGTGACCAGTATGTGCTCGCTGCTACCAACCATGGCTTCGGAAATGCTGTTTGCATGCTGCAGTATACGCGCCTGAAGAATTGCAAGTCTCTGTTTTTTAACATTTATATCCGTTTCGTCCTTAAGGTCGGCAGCAGGGGTTCCTGGTCGCGCACTGTAGATAAAGCTGAAAGAATGGTCGAAACCAATCTCGGTAATCAGGTTCATGGTGTCTTCAAAATCTTTTTCGGTTTCGCCTGGAAAACCGACGATAAAGTCTGAACTGATGCTGATATTTGGGCGGATAGCCCGTAATTTTCGGATGATGGACTTGTATTCCAGTACCGTATGATTACGTTTCATCAGGGCCAAAATGCGATCAGAGCCACTCTGGACTGGCAAATGCAGATGACTCACCAGCTGAGGCGTGCTTTCGTAGGCATCAATAAGATTCTGGTTAAATTCTACTGGGTGCGAGGTGGTATAACGAATACGCTCAATCCCTTCAATTGCCGAGATATAGGTGATCAAGGTGGCCAGGTCAATGATCTGACCTTCGTGACTCAAACCACGGTAGGCATTGACGTTCTGACCCAACAGGTTCAGTTCTCGCACTCCCTGTGAGGCCAGGTGTAGGGCTTCTGTGAGGATGTCGTCCAGTGGCCGGCTGACTTCTTCTCCCCGGGTGTAGGGTACCACACAAAAGGAGCAGTATTTGCTGCAGCCTTCCTGAATGGTCAAAAAGGCTTGGCATTCCGTGACAGTAGGTTGAGGTAGGCGATCAAATTTCTCGATTTCCGGAAAAGAAATATCAATGACCGGGTTGCCATTCCCCCCAGTTTTTAAGAGGTCTGGCAAACGATGCAAGGTCTGTGGTCCAAAAATTACATCAACATAGGACGCACGTTTGCCAATCAGCTCGCCTTCCTGGGAAGCAACACAGCCACCAACCGCTATTTTCACCGCCGGGTTGCGCTCTTTCAGATAACGCCAGCGTCCAAGCTGGTGAAACACTTTTTCCTGAGCTTTCTCGCGTATTGAACAGGTATTGAGCAAAAGCACATCGGCTTCCTCGGCACAACTTGCCAGTACCATCTTGTCAGTTTCCTGCAACAAATCCAACATGCGAGCACTGTCATATTCATTCATCTGACAGCCATGAGTTTGGATGAAGACCTTTTTTGTCATAATCTGTTGTAGAATCGGGTCCGCAAATAAGGGTGCGAATTATAGCCATTAGCCCTTGAAAAGGCGATGTCTGCCCTTATTTAAATTCTATATAATGACCATTTAATGAGCGCTTGCATGTCCGAATCAACAAAAGTTAAAAAAATTTTCAAAGTTACCTTTCTTAATAAGGGTGAGATCTATGAGGTTTATGCTGAAGAAGTTTATCAGAGTGAACTGTGGGGTTTTATCGAGATCGAGAATTTTGTCTTTGGTGAGCGCTCACAGATGGTTGTAGATCCCTCAGAGGAAAAACTCAAAGCGGAATTTAAAGGCGTTAAGCGTAGCTATATTCCGATGCAGGCCATCATCAGAATTGACGAAGTCGCAAAGGAAGGCATTGCCAAAATTTCCAGCGGCGAAAAGGTGACCCCTTTTCCAACTTTGGTGACCCCTCCAGGGGGCAAGCAGTCCCATTAAAGCTGCTGCATTTTCCATACCTTTGTTAAGAAAAATTTAGTGCTGGCTCCTAGTTACTGCAAAGGTTTCATCTCTGGATTCCTCTGCTTGCGAAACATCTTACTCAAGACTGCTCATCGCTTATTGCCCCAATAAACTGATAAAATTCCCAAATGGCAACCCCTTCAGTAAATACAAAGGTCAGTGAGGATAATATCCCTGGCCTTTTTTCTTATCCAAAATACTGGGCAGAATGTTACGGAACTGCGCCATTTTTGCCGATGTCCCGCCAGGAGATGGATGAACTGGGTTGGGATTCCTGCGACATCATCATTGTTACCGGTGACGCCTATGTGGACCACCCCAGTTTTGGCATGGCAGTCATCGGTCGTTTTCTTGAAGCACAGGGTTTCAGAGTAGGTATTATCGCTCAGCCCCGCTGGCAGAACTGTGAAGACTTTATGGCGCTCGGCAAACCAAATCTATTTTTCGGCATTACAGCCGGCAACATGGATTCAATGATTAACCGATACACTGCCGACCTGCGCCAGCGTAGTGATGATGCCTATACACCCAATAATGAGGGCGGCAAACGTCCGGATCGGGCTGTGATTGTTTACTCACAAAAGTGCCGAGAAGCTTATAAAGATGTTCCGCTGGTCATCGGCGGCATTGAAGCCAGTCTGCGGCGTATTGCGCAATACGATTACTGGAGCGACAAAGTTCGGCAATCCCTACTGATAGATGCGGGAGCAGATATCCTATTGTTCGGTAATGCAGAAAGGGCCATAGCGTCCATTGCGCATGGGCTTTCAGAAGGGCGCAGCATCGAGGAAATGCATGATATTCGGGGTACGGTAATCATCAGGGAATCCGTTCCGGCAGGCTGGACAGAAATCGATTCCACCCGCATAGACTGGCCCGGCAAAATTGAACAGATGCCCAACCCATATGAATATAAGCAGACCCAAGTGGGTGAAACCACACAGAGCAGCAATGAGCAGGCTGTCAGAATCATTCCCTTGCCCTTGCAGGGCAAACATGAACTTTCGCTGGAAAATACCTGCGTGCGTCTACCTTCCTTTGAAAAAGTGAGAAATGACCCGGTGCTCTATGCTCATGCCTCGAGGGTGCTGCACCAGGAGGCCAGTCCCTATAACGGCAGAGTACTGGTGCAGAAACACGGTACACGTGAAATCTGGGTAAGCCGTCCGCCAGTTCCACTCAGCACTGCGGAAATTGATGCTGTGTTTGACTTGCCTTATCAACGATGTCCGCATCCACATTATGGTGAGGCGACGATCCCTGCCTATGACATGATAAAGACCTCGGTGAATATTATGCGAGGCTGTTTTGGTGGCTGTAGTTTTTGCTCTATAACCGAACATGAGGGCAGAATTATCCAAAGTCGCTCAAAAGAATCTATTCTGGCAGAGATTGAGCAGATTCGGGAAAAGGTTCCTGGGTTCACAGGGGTGATTTCTGATCTGGGTGGACCTACAGCCAACATGTACGGCCTGAATTGCCAGAGCCCTGAAATCGAAAAACGCTGTAGGCGTTTATCCTGTGTCTACCCAAGTATTTGCAAGCACCTAAAGACAGACCATTCGCAGACGACACAGCTTTATCGTGAAGCTAGAAAGATCGAGGGCGTTAAAAAAATTCTTATCGCCTCCGGCCTGCGTTATGACCTAGCCCTGCGTGATAAGGAATATATTCGTGAACTGGTCACTCATCATGTGGGGGGCTATCTGAAAATTGCACCGGAGCACAGTGAAGATGGTCCCCTGCAGCAGATGATGAAACCCAGCATCGAACTGTATGAGGAATTCAAAGAGCTGTTTGATGAATTTTCCGCGCAGGCAGGAAAAAAACAATACCTGATACCCTATTTTATTGCGGCTCATCCAGGGTCCAAAGATGAAGATATGCTGCAGCTGGCGCTCTGGCTAAAGAAGCATAAGTTCAAGCCGGATCAGGTACAGACCTTTTATCCCTCGCCCATGGCCTTAGCCACAGCGATGTATTTTTCCGGCAGGAATCCATTAAAAAAATTGCGTTACAAAAGTGACAAACTCTATGTACCTAAAGAGCTCGCCCAGCGTCGTCTGCAGAAAGCATTTTTGCGTTATCACGATGAGGCGAATTGGCCGATGTTACGTGAATCTCTGGAAAAAATGGGGCGTCAGGATTTAATCGGTAATGGTAAGGAGCAGTTGATTCCGGCTGATAATAAGAATAACAAGTGGCCACGTCGACAAAGCAGGCACAAAAGAGCCTAGTCTGATGTGATTCGAACTGCTTTCCACTATTTATCATCAGGATATTCTAGCATTGAGCTATAGCTTGACCATTGCAGAAGTATCCAGACTCTTCAAGTTGAAAACAGGAGTTCTAACACCCCGATGCTTATAGCATGAGAGCTATTAACAGCTACGTTTTATTGATCTTGAAACAGATTCAGAACGGCCTGTTAAATTAGCTAGCGAGTGTTCGTATGATGGACAACTAGGCACATAAGTGTTTTAAATATTCCTGCTATCACCGTTGTTATCATTGAACTTCTGATCTATCCATGATTCCAGACAGTTTATCCATTCAGTGCTGTCATTAAGGCAAGGTAGGTATATTAGCTCCTTACCACCGGCAGCCAGAAAAGTTTCCCGTCCCTGTATATCTATCTCTTCCAGAGTTTCCAGACAGTCCGTTACAAAAGCTGGGCAAAGGACCAATAATTTTTTTACGCCTTGCCGAGCTAGCTTGACCAACGTTTCTTCAGTGCTGGGCTCTAGCCACTTGGCTCTCCCCAGCCTTGATTGATAGGCAATGGTGTATTGATCTTCATTCAGGCCTACCTGTTTGGAAAAACACTGGGTTGTACTAATGACCTGATGTCGATAGCAGCTTGCATGAGCAGGAGAGGGATTAGAGCAGCAGTTCTCACTTTTGAGACAGTGTGAACCTGTCGAGTCAGCCTTGATGATATGTGATTCTGGCAAGCCATGATAACTGAACAGCACGTGGTCAAACTCATTCTCAAGTGCCGACTGTGCTGAAGTCTTCAGAGCGTGGATGTAGGCATCATTATTATAAAAAGGTGGTAGTACCGAAAAATTAAGCATTAGTTTTTTCTTACGGATTGTGCGTTCCACTTCATGAATGACGGTAAGAACGGTGCTATCTGCATAATGCGGATAAAGCGGAATCACTAGCAGGTCTCTTACACCATCAGTGCTCAATCTTTTCAGCTCATTGGCTATAGAAGGATTACCATAACGCATGGCAAGACCGACCGGCAGGCTAATTTTTGACTGCAGGGTAGTCTGTAGTTTTCTGGATAGTACCAGAAGAGGTGAACCTTCATCGGTCCATACCGATTGATAGGCATGCGCGCTTGCTGCGGGTCGCCTGGGTAATACAAATAAATAGACAATCAGTGCTCGCAAAAGCCAGGGTAGCTGGATAACATGGCGATCCATCAGAAACTCTCTCAGGTAGGCCCTGACCTGAGGAATTTTCGGAGAGTCAGGTGTTCCCAGATTAATTAATAGTACGGCTTTGTCCTTCATATCTATTATTCTGCTAGTCTGTTCTAATTCACTATTGTAGCGCTTTTTCATAGTGAAATGATTCATGGAAGCAGGTTTCACACATCCCTTTGCCAGACTCAGCCCGGAGTTGGTCATAGCTGCCGTTGAAAGTAGCGGTTTGCTCAGCGATGCGAGGATTCTGGGCCTGAACTCCTATGAAAACCGTGTCTATCAGGTGGGTATCGAAGATGCATCACCTGTGATTGTTAAATTTTATCGACCTCAGCGCTGGAGCAGTGCCCAGATTCAGGAAGAACATGATTTTTCTTTGGAGCTGGCAGCTCTGGAGATTCCTGTAGTACCGCCACTCAGACAGGCTGATGGGCGCTCTTTGCTGGAATTTGAGGGTTTCCGTTTTGCCATATTTGAACGCAAGGGAGGTTATGCTCCGGAATTTGATCGGCCAGAAAATCTCAAAATGATGGGGCGTTTTCTCGGTCGCCTACACCAGGCCGGAGCCATCCACGAATTCCAGACCAGGCCAGCCTTTACGACAGACCGTTTTGCGGAAAAAAGTGCTGCCTACCTTCTCGAGCATGATTTTATACCGCTGGAATTACAACAGGCTTATGAGTCCCTGAGCCGAGATCTCATCGTGCGAATGCATGAATTGGAGCGCGGGAGCAGCAGGCCCAGATACATTCGAGTGCACGGTGATTGTCATGTTGGTAATATCCTTTGGCGTGATGATACTGTCCATTTTGTAGATCTGGATGATTGCATGATGGCACCAGCATTACAGGATTTGTGGATGTTGCTCTCGGGTCAGCGGCAACAGCGTATGCGACAGCTGACACTGCTGATGGAGGGATATGAGGAATTTTACCATTTCAATCCAGCCGAGCTAGTTTTACTGGAAAGTTTCAGGACCCTGCGCCAGATGAATTATAGTGCCTGGCTGGCAAGGCGCTGGGATGATCCTGCATTTCCTCGTAACTTTCCCTGGTTCAATACAGCCAAATACTGGGCCGATCACATACTGGAGCTTCGAGAGCAATTAGCAGCTCTGGACGAGCCCCCCCTGCATCTTTATTAAATCCTAGAGATAGTTGAGAAGCTGACATGTCCGAATGGATATTTTCATCCGGAGCCTGGGTAACGCTGTAAACTTATGTTGATAACTTTATAAGCAATTACGTGGGCATACTTGACAATATGTCTGAAGAATTTGATGTGATAAAAGTCGGGCTTTCAATGCCAGTCAGGCACTCTATCAGTTAAATATCGGCATTAACTGATTGGCTTTAGAAATGAAGGTATGGCTTGACTTGTATTGCTGCAGTTCATGATAGCTGATGGAGCTTAGGCCATTATCCCTGAGCCAGTGAATCAGTTTCAGGCTCCGCAAGGCATCAAACCAGTCGTGCAAATGTTTTTCAAAAACTGCATCAGTGCTGGCGTGTTTGCGGGCATGCAAGACTGTATCCTCGAAGCCAGTTTTTTCTAAGTATTTCAATAAAAGCTCATCCGAAATCAGGGTCTGCCAATGCTGAGTTTGTCTGAAGTGAGGAAAGCGCTCTAGCAATAGCTTCAGGTATTCAAAGCAGTTTGGATGATAGAAGTCATAGCTCCGCTTCGGCTCGTTCAGGCGGATAATCTGCTGTAAAGCCGGCCCGGTACCGAAGGGTACCCGGCTGGAAATTCGGCTAGAAATCAGCAACTCTTCTGAATCCAGCTGTTTTACGGGAGCGAGCTTCACCAGCTTATTGAGCAAATAAAAGTCCTCGGCTCCACTGCGTTTGGGAAAGCCACGAACCTTTGCATAAAACTGATGATTAATCAGTAGGGTGCTGCCAATGGTGTAGTAGGCATAGGGGGATCCTGCGTGAGCGAGCCCCGCCAGATAGTAATGCAGGGAATACTCATATAGGTGCATGGCCTGCTGCAATAAGGAGTCCGGGTTTAGCACATGTCTAAAGCGGTAAATGGCCGCCGCAAAGGTCGGATCCGGTTTCTGCTCGAAGTAATCATCCGGCAGTGTGACATCGGCATCGGTATTGTGGATCCATTTTGACTCAATGCGTGCATCGGCAATCAGTTTACAGGCCAGGTCACAGGCTATTTTACGTGCCTTTCCAACCCCTTCATGGGCAAGCAGCCCAAAACGTTGAATCAATAGAAGATGAGAATTATCTGTATTAAGTTGCAGAAGGTGGCAGGTGTTATCAATTTCATGCTCGAGCGGGAAGTTTTTTATCAAGGTTTGTGCAAGTTCCTGTGTACGATGTTTGCCTTCTTCAGCCAGCGAATCGGCAGGGCTATTGAAAACCAGGATGCAGAGTAGTTCAGATTCCTTTTGCAGACGCTGTAATAGTGGTGGTAGCAGTTCAGCTTCATCATAGACCGGTATGCAAACCACCTGCTGCCAGTGCTGGCTCAGGCTGGCGGCAAGACCAATCTCGTCTTCTGCATAAAGTCTCAGGTATTTATCTAATGGGCTGGGCCTGCGCTCAGTCATTCCCAAGTATCAGTGCAAGGCTGCTCGTAGCGGAAGAGTGCCGATAATATTAGCTTCAATAGCTAACAGTTCCTGTAGACGCGGTGCTATTTGTTCAGGCTGGCATAACTGTTCAGCGAGTGACAGAAACAGCTGGTAGTGTCGAGCTTCCGATTTATTGATGTTTCCATAGAAGAGTTTGAGTTCTCCTTCAGGCAGCGCATCAGCAATCATTCCAAAACGTTCAGCACCACGCGCTTCGATGATGCTGGCAATCAGCAAGCGGTCCATCAGATAGGCCTCCGACCCGCGGTTCATGGCTTTTTGAAGTTTATTCACATAATCATCCTTACTATCAGCGCCTGCCTGCAGACCTTTTTGTAGCATTATTTCCATGACCTCTCGAAAGTGGGCCAGTTCTTCCAGAGCCAAATTAATCATGGCACGCAGAAGGAGTGGTTTGTCGGGATAATGTGAAACCAGAGAGAGCGCCATGCCCGAAGCTTTTTTTTCACAGGAAGCATGGTCAAGCAGAAAGCTATCGAAGTCGTTTAGTACACAATCCAACCAAGCCCGGGATGAAACGACACGCAGTTTAAAATCCATAGGGTCTGTTTAGCCGGCTTGGGGAAGGGGCATTTGGGGAAAATTGTTTAGTAGTGCTTTCCAGCTTTTACGCTGAGTATCAAGTCGCACCTTGAGCTCCTGGTAACGTTGTTGTAAGTGCTCGATATCAAGTTTATGCAGTTTGTTTTGCAGTTCTTTGGATTTGCTTTCATACCATTGCTGCCGAGCTTCTGCCCAGTGATTAAGGGTTTGAATCAGGCTGTTGTATTCCGACTCCAGTTGAGTTCGCCACTTTCCGGGAGCCAGCATTTTTTCACATTTGGCCAGAGCACTTTGATATTGTGTATCCAATCGGGTTCTTTCCTGTCGCCAGACAGAACAGGTACGCAAGTTTGAGGTCAGTTTTATCCAGGAACAAGCCTTGATAAGCCATTTGGTCGGGTCGTAGTGGTACCACTTGATGCCATTCCGATAATCCCAGGCAAAGGTATGATGATAGTTATGGTAACCCTCACCGTAGGTCAGCAGCGCAATCAAACCATTATCGCGGGCCGTCTGTTTCGAGTCATAATTTCTACTGCCCCAGATATGGGCAGCCGAATTGATCAGGTAAGTAAAATGCTGACTTAGCACCAGACGCAGGAAACCCAGCAGCAGGAGACTGCCCCAGATGTCAGCATGAACAAAACCAATCAGCAGCGGAAGACCCAGGTTCATCATCAGGGTTAGCGGCACATAATATTTTCGCTGCCACACCAGTATCGGGTCCTTGAACAGGTCTCCTACATTCGAAAGATCCATTTTAGTGCTCTCGTATCGACGAAGCATCCAGCCAAAGTGTGAATACCAGAAACCAAGACCAGCGGAATAGGGGTCCTTTTCATTGTTGTCAGCATACAAGTGATGTCGACGATGATCTGCTGCCCACACGATACAGTTATTTTGCAGCGCACAGGCGCCGCCAAGCGCGAAGATAACTCTAAGTAAGGGGTGCGCCTGATAGGCTTTGTGCGACCAGAGGCGGTGATAACCGGCCGTTATGGACATTTCGCAGAAAGTTATCAGCACAAGAAACCAGAGCCACTCATACAGGTCGTAGCCATGGGTAAAGCCATACCATGGAACAAGCGTCAGGGCGACCATTGGAGGAATGCATAGTACCAGCAGGTTAATCCAGATAATCGATGGTTTTTGAGAACTTGATTGCATTATTATCCTAAACAGATTTATGACATTAGCGTTAGGCTGGAATTATTAAACAAAAGCAATGCCAGAGTAAAACTTCGATTAGCATTTGAATCCCCCGCGTTACTAGCGGGGATACAGGAGGACGCCAATTACATGCAAGAGACCATCAACGATTTGCAAAGCAAACTCAGCTTTCATGAGCACACACTGTCAGAGCTTAATGAAGTCCTGGTCGGCCAGCAGCAACAGATTGATAAACTGAACCTGCACCTTAAAATCCTTCAGGACAGGCTTGAAGGGATCGAACATACAATCCCTAACACGCAGCAGGAAGAAAAACCACCGCATTACTAGCCTGGGCAGGTGCAGGCAGCTTAATTGACCTTGCTGACGTCCTCAGCCTGTAAACCCTTGTCACCCTGTGTCACCGTGAATTCGACTTTCTGGCCCTGTTGTAGAATACGGTTACCACCTCCTTCAATTGAGTGAAAATGGACAAAAATATCTTCGCCACTTTCACGGGTAACAAATCCATAACCTTTACTGGGGCTGAACCATTTGACCGAACCGGTTTCTTTTCGACCCTGATTTTTTTTCTTTTTGCGACGACTAGGCTTTTTTTCAGCTTGGGGCCGGATAACCCAGAATGTTGTCAGACAGCCGCTGATAAGTGCAATGCTAAAGTAGGCCACCGGAGCCGGAAAAAGGCTGGCAAAATTAAGCACGAAGGCCAGCAGACTCAGTACAAACGCCATAATCAGTGCTGCAATAAATATTTTAGTATTCATGAAATAAAACGTCTCTTTTACTGAAACATATTGTTTTAGCTAGAAATTTTGGAGTGCAAATGTTGAGTTATGCGTCCAGAAATAGCGCAACGATGATAACATTAATCAATTACACGGTTAAAGCACAGCATGGATGCCATGCTAGAATAAGCAACCGCAGAATGACTGTGGTATGAGCATCAAGGAGAACAGAATGCCCAAGGCCAGTGAATTAAAAAGAGGAATGGTAGTCCTGATCAATACTGTCCCGCATGTTGTTAAGCAAGTAGAAGCCAAAAGTCCTTCTTCACGCGGTGCTACGACTCTCTACAAAGTTCGTTTCAATAATCTGCTGACTGAGCAAAAGCTAGATGAATCCTTTAAGGGTGATGATCTCTTGGATGATGCAGACTGTGTCCGGATACCGATTCAGTTTTCCTACCAAAGCGACGATCAGTTTATATTCATGAATTCCGAAGATTATTCGCAGTATGAAGTTGATGCCGATGAACTCAAAGAATTGACACCTTATATCACGGCTGGGCTGGAAGGAATGATTGGCCTCATGCAGGATGACAAACTGCTCAGCATTGAGCTGCCGCAATCAGTAGAGCTGCAGATTATTGACACACCACCACCCATTAGGGGTGCGAGTGCGGCGGCTCGGACCAAAACAGCAAAACTCAGTACCGGTCTTGAGGTGCAGGTGCCGGAATACATGGAGCAGGGTGAGGTAATTAAAGTGAACACGATTACGGGAAAATTTATGTCCCGTGCTTGAATCGGTCTATTGTGCCAGGCCATTACTCGTTGAGGGCTGATTTGATATGGCTCATTTGCTGAGTCCCGCAAGTGATCGGTTTGGCCTTAGACCTGCTGAATTTTTTCTAGCTGTTCCTGTAGCTGGACGAGGGAATTTTCAGCATTCTGAAGCTTGGCTTTTTCCTTGTCGACAACTTCAGCGGGGGCATTGTCAGCGAACTTTTTATTGCCTATCTTACCTTTCAGGCGCTTGATCTCTGCCTGCAGTTTATCGATTTCCTTACCCAGTCGCTCCTTTTCGGCGGAGATATCAATCAGGTCTGCCATGGGTACTAGGACTTCCATTTTATTGAACAACTGTGTGGAGGACATAGGCGCCTGTTCAGGATTATCAAGCCAGTCGATGGATTCCAGCTTGGCCAGCTTTATCAGGAACTGCCGGTTATTGCTGAGAAAAGCCTGGTCCTGTTCATCACCCTTGCATAGCAAAACCGGGACAGCCTTGGCCGGTGAAATATTCATCTCGCCACGGATATTGCGGACTGCTTCAATCACACCTTTGACCCAGTCAATTTCAGCATCCACGGTAGGATTGATTACAGACTCGTCGTTATCAGGATAGGCCTGAAGCATAATGCTCTCGCCCTTAATGCCAAGCAGGGGGGCGACTTTTTGCCAGATTTCTTCCGTAATAAAGGGTAAAAAGGGGTGGGCCAGTCTCAAGCTTTGCTCGAGAATGTTCAGCAGCATGTAGCGGGTGGCATTTTTTTGATTAGCCGAGGCCTCCTCATCCCAGAGCACCGGTTTGGACAATTCCAGATACCAGTCACAGTACTCATTCCAGAAAAACTCATAGATAGCCTGGGATACCAGATCGAGACGGTAAGACGCCATGCCTTCATGAACCGCTTGCAAGGTTGTCTGAAAGCGCGAGTGTATCCAACGATCAGCTTGGGAATAATATTCAGGACTATCAGGTTTACTGCAGCCCTTGTCTTCGGTGTTCATCAGGACATACCGGGCAGCATTCCAGATTTTATTGCAGAAATTGCGAAAGCCTTCGATGCGGCCCATGTCGAAATTGATATCGCGCCCGGTGCTGGCCAGCGAATAAAAGGTATAGCGCAGTGCGTCGGTGCCATGTGCGACTATGCCTTCCGGAAAGTGCTTGCGCGTGGCTTTGTCGATTTTCTCTGCTAGTTGAGGCTGCATCATGCTGTCAGTCTGCTTGGCCAGAAGGGAATCGATATCAATGCCATCGATCAGGTCAATAGGATCCAGAATATTGCCTTTGGATTTTGACATTTTCTGGCCTTCACTGTCGCGGATCAGTCCGGTGATATAGACCTTGCGAAAGGGTATCTGGCCGGTAAATTTCAGGGTCATCATGATCATCCGGGCGACCCAGAAGAAAATGATGTCAAATCCGGTGACTAGCACATCCGTAGGATGGAAAGTTTTCAATTCTTCGGTATCATCCGGCCAGCCTAGTGTCGAGAATGTCCAAAGGGCTGAAGAGAACCAGGTATCTAGAACATCCGGGTCCTGTCGAAGCGGCAGATCTGCAGGCAAGGCATTTTTTTGTCGCACTTCATCTGCGTCATGCCCCACATAGATTGTGCCATTTTCATCATACCAGGCCGGTATGCGGTGCCCCCACCAGAGCTGTCGACTAATACACCAGTCTTGAATATCTCGCATCCAGGAGAAATAGGTGTTTTCCCAGTTTTTAGGCACAAATTCGATGTCGCCATTTTCAACGGCGGCAATGGCGGGTTTGGCCAGTTCTTCAATTGCAACATACCACTGATTAGTCAGGTAGGGCTCGATAACTTCGCCGCTGCGGTCACCACGCGGTACCTTCAGTCTGTGCGCTTCAATCTTCTCCAGCAGGCCAGCCGCTTCCATGTCACTGACAATTTGCTTGCGGGCCTCGAAACGATCCATGCCCTGGTAGGCGGCAGGGGCATCATCATTAATAGCAGCTTCATCAGTAAGGATATTGATCATGGCCAAGCCATGGCGGGTTCCGATTTCATAGTCATTGTAATCGTGGGCCGGCGTGATTTTGACACAGCCTGTACCGAACTCGGGGGCTACATAATCATCGGCAATGATGGGAATTTGCCGATTGCACAATGGCAGTTCTACCTGTTTACCGATCAGAGAACGGTATCGTTCATCCTCGGGATTAACCGCTAGCGCTGTATCACCCAGCATGGTTTCCGGACGGGTAGTGGCAATAACGACATAGGTCTTGCCGTCAGTTGTTCTCGCTCCATCTACGAGTGGATAGCGGAAATACCAGAAAGAACCGTTTTCTTCTTCATTGATGACTTCGAGGTCGGAAATAGCGGTATGTAGTTTGGGATCCCAGTTGACCAGACGCTTGCCGCGATAGATCAAGCCCTCTTCATAGAGTCGGATAAAGACTTCGGCAACAGCACGTGAAAGTCCTTCATCCATCGTAAAGCGCTCCCGGTCCCAATCAACAGAAACACCCAGACGGCGCATCTGGCGAGTGATTGTGTTGCCACTGTGTTCTTTCCATTTCCAGACTTTATCGACAAACCTGTCCCGCCCCAGATCACTCTTGCTAAGATTCTGGGCATGCAGCTGACGTTCCACTACCATTTGCGTTGCGATGCCGGCATGATCGGTGCCTACCTGCCAGAGTGTGTTTTTCCCTAACATGCGTTGATAGCGTGTCATGGCATCCATGATGGATTGCTGAAAACCATGGCCCATATGCAGGGAGCCGGTGACATTTGGCGGGGGGATCATGATGCAATAGGGCTCGCCTCGTCCGGAAGGGCGAAAATAGCCATTTTTTTCCCAGGTCTGATACCAGGAGGCTTCAATCTGCTGAGGTTGGTAGGTTTTGTCCATGAGATTAAATAGCTGGAAAAGCCGAATATTATAACGGGATGAGGGATTGTCCCCAAGTAATCAGCAGTTTTTATTCACAGAATGTGGTCAAACTGAACAAAGTCAAAACAGGTTGATCATTTATTTGACTGCCCTTTGCTTTGAGTAAAAAAAGGGTTATATACTTCCCGCACGAATTATAATGAATATCTATCAAGCTTCAGGGAGAAGGAAGGCTAATGCCGCATTATCAGAAAAGCATCAAAAAACTGGGCTTAAGTGTCTCATTATTACTACTTACCATTGTTCTGCAGCCAGCTGGCTATGCCCAATCCGATGCTGAAATTGCTGGAGTCGTCCGTGTCTGCCAGCAGCTTACCGACAATGCTGAACGGCTTGCCTGCTATGACCGAATACTGCCGCCCGCTGCCGATGAAACAAATACTAGTAATAACAGAAATAATTCACAGGCCTCCAGTGCACCCAGAGCTACTCCAGCTCCACCTGTATCATCAGCCATAGAAGCCGAGGAGGAAGATGAGGGCAGGATAAGCATTCCATTTATTAGCCGTGATGTAGATGATCAATTCATGACTGAAATTGTGGAAATTGACTCTAATGGCATGCGTAATGCTCGTATCATCGCAGCGGATCGTACAGTGTATGTCATGCGCAACTCCTTCACTGTGATTCGCTGGCCGGATACTCCTTTTATGATTGAAGTTCAGCGAGGTACTTTCGGTACGGTTTATCTCTGGCTCGAAGAAAGCCGTCAGCGCGTTCGAGTTTCTATCGAAGAATAATGAGCTAATATATGAAATATTCCCCTATCATGAAGGGAAGTATCGCCCTACGGGATTAAGCAGTTCATTACTCGCAACGAACAGATCATTTAGGGCTAAGAGCCTATAAGTTTTGGCGTTTTAGGCAAAATCCTCACACAATGAAGCTGCTGTTTCCGGGCTGAGTTTGAACCCCGCAACCGGAAGGTTGAGATGGTCACAGCCGATTAGCATTGTCTGCTTTTTCTTGAAGGCGCTGATCATTTCAGGAGAAAACTCAAAGCGCATAAAGTGGACGCTGGAGGTTTTTTCAGCATTTTCGCGGCCCATGTCTTCATCGGCTATTGCGTATACTTTGTCAAAGCCTTCAACCTGCATCCAGATCATGTCTTCGATGCCAATCAGCCTGGCTAGTTCATCTTTACGCATTTCGACATCTTCATACTCCAGCATGAACGTGGCTTTAAGATTACTGCCGTCGGGAATCAGCGGATTGTAGGCATCCAGTTCGTCTTGAATGCCCTCAGCTTCAAAGACTTTTTCAATGCGTAGCATTTCCTGAATCTGATAGCGGATGGTCAGTTCATCCTCAAAGTAAAGACGTGCATGATCAGTCAGGCTGACCTGGCGTGGCTTTTTATGGGCAATAACATTGGCTTTGTATTTCTGACGTCTGCCGGCATATTCTTCCAGTGAAAGTAAATCGCCTCTAGTTAATGTGCTCATGATGTCAGTATTCCTCTTATAGACCGTAGGCGATGCGCAAGAGGCTTATCGGATGTTCCGCTCTGGCGATTTTTTCCGAGAGCCTTGCAATATGATTGCCCGCCATCGGACAGTCTGAAATAAAGTGATCACGTTCTTTGGCATCGACTTTTCTGACCACTGGTCGGGCAATTTTTACGGCATGCTCATGCGACTCGACTTTAACGGCATATGTGCCATCGTGGCCGGAGCAGCGCTCTTCTGTTGTGACCGTCGTGCCAGGGACCAGGTTTAGGATATCGCGAGCCTTGATGCCGATATTCTGGACACGCAGGTGGCAGGCGACCTGATAGGAGACATCACCAAGCTCCTGCCTGAATTCTGTATTTAGTGCACCACCTTTATGACGCAGTTGCAGGTACTCAAAGGGGTCATAAAAGGCTTTCTGTACCTTGATGACATCTTCATCATCGGGGAAAAGCAGGGGTAGTTCCTGCTTATACATCAGTACGCAGGAGGGCACGGGTGCTGTCAGGTCATAACCTTCATCCACCAGTCTGGCCAGTATCGGGATGTTGGCTTCCTTAGCCTTTTTAACGGATTCCAGATCGCCGAGTTCCAGTTTGGGCATGCCGCAACACTGTTCTTTTGATACCAGCTTGATGTGAATGTTATTGTGTTGAAAGACCTTGAAAAAATCCTCGCCCAGTTCAGGGCTATTGTAATTACCATAGCATGTGGCATACAAAGCGAGCTTCCCGGTGGTTTTGCCGACTGATGTTGCTGCGATTTCTCTGTGCATATTCTTGACGCGTTTACGCAGAGTTTTTGCGTGGTACTTGGGTACCGGGGCCTGATGATGCACACCTGCCGTTTTTTCCAGCACCTTACGAAAGGCGCCATTTGAATTAAGGGCATTTACCGTGACATCCACCAGTGGGATGGTTGCCAGTGAACCCACTCGGTTGGTATCCGAAAGCAGCTTGTTGCGAAGTGAGGTGCCTTCCTTTTTGAATTTGACCGCTTTGGCTCTGAGCATCAGATGCGGAAAATCTACATTCCACTCGTGCGGAGGCACGTAGGGGCATTTGGACATGTAGCACATATCACACAAGTAACATTGGTCAACCACCTTGCCATAGTCGGCCTTATCCACACCATCAACTTCCATGGTGTCAGATTCATCAATCAGGTCGAATAGAGTGGGAAAGGCATTACAGAGGCTGACGCAGCGGCGACAGCCATGACAGATATCGAAAACCCGTTCTAGTTCCTGGTCCAGAACCTGCTTATCCCAGAATGATTCGGACTGCCAGTCTACCGGATGTCTAGTCGGGGCCTCCAGGCTGCCTTCTCTGGTAATGATTTCGCTCATGTTTCTTGACTCACGTCAGTTGTTGAAGTTTCGCTATTGAGAGTCGATTGACTCTCAACAGCGAACAATTCAATTTAGGTCCTTAAGATTAAGCGTCCAGGTTGTCCAGTGCTTTTTGGAAACGATTAGCGTGGCTTCGTTCAGCTTTTGCCAGGGTTTCAAACCAGTCCGCAATTTCATCATGACCCTCGTCACGTGCCGTTTTGGCCATGCCCGGATACATATCGGTATACTCATGGGTTTCACCTGCAATGGCTGCTTTCAGGTTGTCAGACGTACCACCGATGGGCAGACCGGTAGCTGGATCGCCAACTTCTTCCAGGTATTCAAGATGGCCGTGTGCATGGCCGGTTTCGCCTTCTGCTGTGGAACGAAATACGGTGGCCACATCGTTATAACCTTCGACATCAGCTTTGGCGGCGAAATAGAGATAGCGGCGATTAGCCTGGGATTCTCCGGCAAATGCTTCTTTCAGGTTTTCTTCTGTTTTGCTTCCTTTTAATGACATTTTTTTTCCCTCTTAGTCATGTTGACAGTCTTGTTACTTGGATATAGTTAATGCGTCTTGCTGTTAACTTGCGTTATTATGAGCATCTAGATTAACATCTGTCCAATAGATTATTTTCTATCTATTAATCGATTTTAACGATGAATCATCCCCCCACATTAAAGCAGCTCAAATACCTTTGTGCTGTGGCTGACAAACAGCACTTCGGGCAGGCGGCGACTGCCTGTTTTGTGTCACAATCAACCCTGAGTGCCGGTATCAGTGAGCTGGAACATACGCTCGGTGTCACCCTTATCGACCGCAGCAAGAAGCATGTAAGTCTCACCGCCATTGGACGGGATGTGACCGAGCGGGCCAAGGCCGTCCTGACGGATATTGATGACCTGGTGGCAACAGCGGTGGCTGCCCATGAGCCCTTCAGCACCGAAATGCGACTTGGGGTGATTCCAACCATTGCGCCGTTCTTATTACCGAAAATTCTCAAGACCTTTCGTCAACGTCATCCCCTTTTTAAACTGTATATCCGTGAAGATCTCAGTGGCAATCTGCTGAAAGAGCTGCATGCCGGACAACTGGATCTGCTACTACTGGCGCTGCCATATCCGGCAGAGGGTGTCACCCAACGCCACCTGTTTTACGATGAGCTCTTGTTAGCGACCAGTAAGGGAGACAAATTGGGCAAACACAAACGTCTCTTGACCAGTGATTTGAAGCAGTCTGAATTGCTGCTGCTCGAAGAGGGCCACTGTCTGCGGGATCATGTGTTGGATGCCTGCAAACTTAAAGAACGGGATATCAAGGTGCCTTACCAGGCGACTAGTCTAAATACCGTGATCCAGATGGTGGCCAACGATATCGGTGTGAGTATTCTGCCCAAAATGGCGATAGATGCGAATATTTTGCGAGGAACCAGTGTTGAGGTGCATGCTTTTGCTGATAGAGAAGTACAGCGCTCCATTGGCCTGATGTGGCGATCACGTTCACCACGACAGGAAGAGTTTACACAGGTTGGTAAGCTGATTTGCGAATTTATGGGACTTAGAGCCTGAATCTCAGGCCTTATGAGATTCAGGCTCGATGCCAGCTTCCTTGTAGGCAACCCAGCGTTTACGGCCCTGGATTTTTTCTTGTTCATCATTACTGATTATTTCAACGACGCGTTCAAAGTGCTGGTAGAAAGGTGGCACGCTGTCACTCAGATTCACCAGTACATCAAACGCCTGCTGGAAGTGCTCCCCATAGCCGATCAGAATGCTGACTTCTTCATCAATCTCGATATTCTGGAGACTATGAGGTAAAAAACTGTCCGGACGAAAGCTCCACAGCAGATCATCTAGATACTCAGCTTGTTCTTGGGTATCGGTATGCAGATAAATTTTTAGATTTTGTGCGCTGATTTTTTCACAGAGGCGGCAGGCGAAGACATAACGGTCTGCCCTCTGACCTTGTTTCAGTAGGTAGAAACTTACTTTACTCATCAGCCTTGAAGCAGGTATTCCATCAGCAGGGGCACAGGCCTGCCGGTTGCACCTTTGTGAACCCCCTGATCCCATGCGGTACCGGCAATATCTAGGTGCGCCCATTTAAAGTCTTTTGTAAAGCGTGAAAGAAAGCAGGCTGCTGTGATGGTACCGGCACGCGGTCCGCCGATATTAGCAATATCGGCAAAATTACTGTCCAGCAGCTTCTGGTATTCATCCCATAGGGGCAGTCTCCAGGCGGGGTCCTGTGCATCAATACCACACTGGTAAAGCTTGTCAGCCAGCTCATCATCGTTACTCAGCAATCCGCTCACGACATTACCAAAGGTGGCAACGCAGGCACCGGTCAGGGTGGCGATATCAATAACGCTGCGTGGATTGAAGCGTTTGGCATAGGTAAGGGCATCGCAGAGAACCAGGCGACCTTCTGCATCGGTATTGAGGATCTCTATGGTCTGGCCTGACATGCTGGATACCACATCGCCGGGTTTGGTGGCCCTCCCACTAGGCATATTTTCAGCACTGGCGATGATACCAACTACATTGACTTTTGGTTTCAGTGCGCAAAGCGCATGCATGGTGCCGAGCACGCTGGCCGCTCCACACATATCGAATTTCATTTCATCCATGGCGGCACCGGGTTTTAGGCTGATACCCCCTGTATCAAATGTAATGCCTTTGCCGACAAGCACATGCGGTTTGCTGTTGACGCTGCCCCCCTGATATTCCAAGACAATCAGGGTAGAATCCTGATCGGAGCCGTTGCCGACCGACAGCAGGGAATGCATGCCCAGCCGCTTCATCTGAGCCTCGGATAGCACCCGGGTTTTAAGCAACTTGTTTTTTGTTGCGAGCTTTTTAGCCTGATCAGCTAGGTAAGTAGGAGTGCAGATATTAGCTGGTAAATTGCCGAGGTTTCTGGCTTCGTTCATGCCCAGCGCAATTGCGGCACCGGTATCTAGGCCTTTTTTTGCCTTGCTGCGATCCATACTGGTAACAGCTAGCGAAACCCGTTTCAGTTTCAGCGCAGGCTTGGCTTTTGAGAGAGTTTCTCGATAGCAGTATTCGGCATGGGTAAATACCTTAGCAATCTGCAAGGCCTGACGTTCTATGTCAACATTTCCACTCACCAGAGCTTTGAAGCCTAGCAGGCAATCTTCCAGCGAATAGCGGTTCAATTGCTGAACCGTGAAGCGTAATGCTTCAGTGAATTTCTTGATATCAAAGTCTGTTTTTTTGCCAAGACCGATGAGCAAAATACGCTTGGCTTTTATACCATCTGGGTTGTGAATCAGCAGGGACTCTTTGGCTTTGCCACTGATATCGCCTGCTTTGATTATTTTGCTGAGACTTTTGGCACATTGTTTGTCTACTTCGGCACTTGCCTGGGGTAAATTTCCATTCATGAAAACACCCAGTACCAGACAGGAGGTCGGGGTATTACCGAGTGCAGTAGTTTTGGTAGAAAATTGCATGACAGTCCTTAGCGATTAATTGTTAGCTTGAAACTAATTTAGAGAAAGGCAGAAAAAAAATCCACCGGAATTTCTATATGCAGTGGCTGTATGTAGTGCATTACACTAGAATCAGATCATGATCATTGCGCGATATATTTCCAAACAAGTATTGCTACTTACCGCGGCGCTGAGTTTTGTGCTGCTTTTTGTAGCTGTGCTGATTCGTCTCTTGAATTATCTGGGAGATGCATCGGAAGGGGAGCTTGATCCAGGCATCCTGTTTCTACTAATGTCCTTTCGCTTGCCCGAATTTATTCAACTGACTCTGCCGCTGGCGCTAATGCTCGGTATTTTACTGGCCTACGGCCGCATGTATGCAGAAAATGAAATGACAGTGCTCATCGCTTCCGGTCTGAGTAGGCTTCGCCTACTCATGTATACCCAGATTTCAGCGCTGGTAATTCTGTTATTGCTCGCCGGGCTAGTGTTCATCCTGACTCCCTGGGGTTTGCTGAAGAGCTCCCTGTTATTGGAGCAGCAAAAAGACCTCAATGAATTCGATATCATCGCGCCAGGGGTGTTTCAGGACATCTCCAATGGTGCTCGAACCACCTACACCCAGAGTATTGAAGAGGACCTGATTCGTGATGTGTTCATGCATGAGACAGAACAGGACCGTCTGACCGTGGCCGATTTTGCCAGACTGCAGGAAGATGCTGATGGTCGTCTGGTAGTGTTTGATCAGGGTTCTTTAAGTGAGGGCATGGCTTCAGGAAGTGCCTATTCAGTCACGAATTTTTCTGAACTTGCCATCAGGCTGCCGCAGCGCGAGATCAACCTGGACCTGGCACTGGAGAAAAAGGCTTTGAAAACACGTGAACTACTGAGTTCGTCTGATCCTGCCTACATGGCCGAATTGCAGTGGCGTATTTCCTTGCTACTTTTGATTCCTGTGCTCGCTATGCTGGCCGTGCCGCTGAGCAGGGTTAATCCAAGGCAGGGGCGTTTTGCTCAACTGGTTCCCGCCATTTTGTTGTACATTGCCTATTTTGGGCTTCTGCTTGTCAGCAGGGACTGGCTGGCACAGAGTCTGCTCCCTGCCTTTATCGGATTGTGGTGGGTGCATCTGCTGTTCCTAGTTTTAGCGGTCCTACTGTTTCAGGATAAAGTCTCTTTTTCAGGGAGCTTCAGCAGCTCAAAGGCTCATGCAAAAACTTGACAGCTATATAGGCAAAACCATCTTGATGGCGATGGCGCTAGTACTACTTGTACTAGCTGGGCTGGATTTCCTGTTTACGCTGTTTGACGAGGTGGCAGGCGTCAATGAGCGTTATGGAATGACAGATGCCCTCTCCTATGTTGTGCTGACCTTTCCGCGGCATATTTATGATCTATTGCCTATTACAGCCCTGATGGGTTCACTCATTGGTCTTGGAATCTTAGCCTCGAGTAATGAGCTGGTGATCATGCAGGTGGCGGGTATAAAAGCAGCCCGAATCGTCTGGGCTGTCATGAAACCAGCTGTCGTAGTCATGCTGGTCGGGTTATTACTTGGTGAGTATCTGGCGCCAGGCATGGACTTAAAAGCCGAGGTTAATAAGAACATTGCCAATGGTGATGATGTGATGCTCTCGTCTAGGGGAAATTGGCAACGTGATGGCGATGAATTTCTGCATTTCAATGCTGTTGAGCCACGAGGTATATTACATGATGTGAATATTTACCGTTTCAATGATGCGCAACAAATGACTGCCAACATTATTGCAGAGCAGGCCCACTATGATGGCGAACAATGGTTGCTAAAAAGGGTGAGACAGACATACTTTAACCATGCTACAGATGGCATCCAAAGTGAAACTCAAGTATTAGATCAGTTGGTATGGCAAAGTGATCTTACCCCTGAAATTCTAATGTTGCTGATCATGGATCCCTCTCAATTAGATATGAGTGATCTTTATGCCTATGCCCAACGATTTACTCTCCAAGGACAAGATGCCCGTCCCTATCTTATATGGTTCTGGGAAAAGTTACTGCAGCCTCTAGCTACTGCTGCTCTAGTGCTGGTGGGCATCTCTTTTATTTTTGGTCCCTTGCGTGAAGTCACAATGGGGGCAAGAGTGTTCACTGGAGTCATGTTTGGTCTTGGATTTATCATTCTACAGAAGCTTTTTAGGACCATGGGACTGATCTATTCGATTAACCCGATGCTGTTCGTACTGATACCAATCATACTGACGCTGGCTATTGGGTTTGCTCTACTCAGGCGAGCGGCGTAGTTTCCCAATCTATTTTAACTACTAGTGAATGCGACACTTTGTCATGCAATGCCTGGCGTTGCGGGTTGAAGTATAGAAAAAAGTAACCGGCGCCAAGTAGAAAAAAACAAAATGGTGCCAGCACAAAGCGCTGTAATGATTGCCAGTAAGAAATAGCGCGGCCATTTACACCCTGAACGCGAATCTTCCAGGCCTGCATTCCCAGGGTTTGGCCGCTATGCGTCCAGAACCAGGCAAAGAAAAGATAGGCACTGAGTAGCATGGAACTGAAAAGTGTAAAGCGATACCAGGGGTCCATCACTACGGCATCATTCTCGACCACCTGTGCCTGCTCAATCCCGAAGGCCGAGAGTATGAAAAAACCAACGATTATCCAGATCGCAGTGATGACGATACTGTCATATAGTATCGCAGCCAGCCGGCGCCACAGGGTTACACCGATCATCATATTGTGAGTCTTATCCATTGATGCGGTATTTTACGTTAATTCTTGACTTTTGTAGTGATATTCCTGATCATCGCGACCCATGTACTCAATGAATATGAGCAAAGGTATTATTATTCGACAGCATCAGGCGGGTTGAAGCAAATTACGTTTGCAAAGATTTTATAAAACCCGCCAATCGGCGGGTTTTTTGCGTTAAGGGCTGTGCATTTTCAAGGAAGCCTGAACAGCAAGGAAAACTTAAGTAGTGAAAAAAGAGATCTATGTTATGAGTAAATTACCCGACTATGTTGCATTGATGGATACTACCCTGCGCGACGGCGAGCAGACACAAGGCGTATCATTTTCCGCCGGGGAAAAGCTGAACATCGCTCAGGCTCTGCTGGAAGCCCTGAAAGTTGATCGTATCGAAGTAGCTTCTGCTAGAGTCAGTGAAGGTGAAAAAGATGCGGTCAGCCAAATCATTACCTGGGCTACAAAGCATGGCTACCAGGATCGGGTGGAAGTGCTGGGATTCGTCGATCATACATACAGTGTTGACTGGATTGTTGCCTGTGGGGGAAAGGTCGTCAATCTGCTAACCAAAGGCAGTGAAAATCACTGTCGCAATCAGCTAGGAAAGACATTGCAGGAGCATGCAGTTGATATATGTCAGACTGTCGCCTACGCGCGTGAAAATGGTCTGAGGGTAAATGCCTACCTAGAAGACTGGTCCAATGGGTATCGGGATAACAGTGATTATGTTTATGGTTTGATGGAACTGATCAAGGATTCAGGCATCGAGCATTTTATGTTACCTGATACTCTGGGTGTAATGAGTCCCAAAGAAGTCTCTAGGGCCATGAAAGATATGCAGGCGCGCTTTCCCGAGCAGATTTTTGATTTTCACCCACACAATGACTATGGCCTTGCGGTTGCCAATTGCATGGCGGCTGTTGAAACCGGCATCACTAATTTGCATTGCACGGTTAACTGCTTGGGTGAGCGGGCTGGTAATGCTTCACTGGCGGAGCTGTCTGTTGTGCTCAAAGATAAGATGGGTGTCAGCACGGCCATTGATGAGACACATTTAAGTGACGTCAGCCGAATGGTCGAGCGTTTTTCCGGTAAATGGCTGTCTGCCAACATGCCCATCGTCGGTGAAGACGTGTTTACCCAGACGGCAGGCATTCATGCCGACGGGGATGTCAAAGGCGGGCTTTATGAAACCCACCTGAGTCCCGAACGCTTTGATCGAAAGCGTACCTATGCCCTTGGCAAGCTCAGTGGTAAGGCCTCAGTCATGAAAAACATTGAGGAGCTGGGTATTTCTCTGTCAGCCGAAGATCTAAAGAAAGTGCTGGATCGGGTAGTAAAACTCGGTGATTCAAAAGAAACCATCACTGCGGATGATTTACCTTTTATAATCGCCGATGTGCTGGAAAGTAGCTCCTTTCATCATATTCATCTTGAGAATTGCCAGATCAGTAGCAGCTTTGGTGAAGAATCAGTCGTCAAACTAGATCTGGGTATCAATGGTTACCGCTTCACGGAGCAAGGGCAGGGAAACGGCGGTTTCTCTGCATTTATTGATGCGCTGAAAAAAATACTGTCACAGGTCAACTTTGAGTTACCGGAACTGGTCGATTACTCGGTTCGTATTCCTCGCGGCGGCAAACCCGGTGCGCTGACCGAATGTACCATCATATGGGATGTGGAAGGTCTACGAGGCCGCAAACTTCGAACCCGCGGAGTGCATGCCAACCAGGTATACGCAGCGGTGTTGGCAACCCTGCGCATGGTTAATATACGATTAGATGCTCTAAGCAATTAGGCGAATTTCCAATGAGCGCCATAGATCAGCGTAACTCTGTTCAATCACTGACACATAACAAAGCTACTTGCGTAAGCTGTTATAGCTCCTCCTTTTTTAAAGGATTGAGAACTCAGCTCTGACTAAGAACATTCAAATACAAAAACAGTAGAAGGAAACAACAGATGATTGATCTTCGCAGTGATACGGTAACCCGACCATCAAAAGTGATGCGCGAGCTAATTGCAAAGGCAGAAGTGGGTGATGATGTCTGGGGGGATGATCCCACGGTAAATGCTCTCGAAGAACTCAGTGCCGAGATGCTGGGAACAGAAGCTGCTATTTTTGCTGCTAGTGGCACCCAGTCCAACCTAATTGGCTTGATGGCGCACTGTCAGCGTGGTGATGAATATCTAGTTGGACAGCATGCCCATACCTACAAGCTGGAGGGTGGTGGTGCAGCTGTTCTCGGCAGTATTCAGCCACAGCCGATCACGGTGGAGCCTGATGGCACCCTGAGTCTGGACAATATTCTAGCCGCCATCAAACCGAATGATTTTCACTATGCCAGGACACGTTTGCTGTGCCTAGAGAATACCATCGGTGGCAAAGTACTCCCCCTAGACTATCTCGCAAAGGCCTCGGAACTAGCTGATGAGCATGGCCTTCGTAAACACCTTGATGGTGCTCGGATCTTTAATGCTGCTGTTAAACTAGGCATTGATGTTAAAGCAATAACTCAGTATTTTGATTCAGTATCGGTGTGCCTCTCAAAAGGCCTTGGAGCGCCAGTCGGTTCTGTGCTTTGCGGCTCCAAAGACTTAATTGAGGAGGCAAGACGCTGGCGTAAAGTACTTGGTGGAGGCATGCGCCAGGCGGGTATTCTCGCTGCAGCCTGCATCTATGTGCTGGAAAATAACATTGAACGTCTGGCTGAAGACCATGCCAATGCGGCCCTGTTGGGCAAGGGTCTGGCAGAGATCGAAGAACTGGAAGTACCACTCGATTTTCTGCACACCAATATGGTGTTTTTCTCAGTTCCTGATGGACGCGGCACGGAGCTCTCAGCTTATCTGGAAAAACAAGGCATTCTGGTAGACGGCAGGAAGAACTTCCGCCTAGTCACGCACCTTGATATAAGCAAGGCTGATATCGAGAAGACGGTTAAAGCCATCAAGACATTTTTTGCCTGATCCCAGTAATGATGATTGGCTACTGATTCTGTTCCGTTTCTACCGACCAGTCACATGCCTCGCAAACGGGTGAGAGATCGTGCTCAGCCATGATGCCGAAAATATAATCTCGCCAGACCTCGTTCGGCTGCCATACGCTATTCATGTCAGCTTTGGCTTCAGCTATGGGTATGCCTTCATAAATGACCCGATAGAGAAAACTAAAAGCGGATGCTCTGAAATTAACAACGCAATGCAGCAGAGTTTTTTTGCTGGTATTGTGCTGCATGGAGTCAGCGAATGTATAGAAATCATCGGGCAGGGGATTATTGAAATCCACCGGCACATGCATGTATTCCATGCCAAGATTTTTAATAAGTTGGTCTGCATCTGGCAGTGCACCATTGCTGCTGTTAAAGGCAAGGAAAACCACCCGCTCAAAGCCATGATCGGCGAGACTTTGATACTGCTCCCGCGTGGGTTGACCGGAACTGGCAAACAACGAGTTGTACTGCCGAAAGTTGCTGATATCAGCCAGATCAGGGCCGGATGCTTCCATGGCAGAACTCCAGCTTGGTAAAACAAAAAATATAGGCAGGAAGTTTCTCAGCATTGGCATGAGTACTTTCATGGGATTCCCCCGTTTTATTGTTATCAGGAAACAGAGCCAATTTATCTTGGCGAAGTGTCAGAGTGAATCAAGGATTTACTCTGATACCATTATTCTGTTGCTACTTAACTATTGGCAAAGGCCTCAGCGACCATCGTGCCAAAGTCTATGGTGCTGACCATTTTCACATCGGCACCCGGCTTTGACAGGTCTGGTGTTGAGTAGCCCTGAGCGAATACCCCTTGCATGGCCTGCCAGAGGTTTTTTGCTTCAGCCTGCATGTCCAGGCTGAACTCCAGCATCATGGCAACTGAGCCAATCATGGAATAGGGGTTGGCAATGTTCTTGCCGGCAATGTCCGGTGCGGAGCCATGAGAAGGTTCGTAATAGGCCTTTTCCGGGCCAATACAAGCAGAAGGCATCAGGCCCAGTGAACCCAGTATGCCACCACCCTGATCGGAGATGATGTCGCCGAACATATTTTCCATTACCATGACATCAAACTGACCCGGATTCAGACACAAATAGGTGGCTGCTGCATCTACCAGAATATGGATGACTTCAACATCGGGATAATCTTGGCTGACTTCGCCGCAAATCTCGTTCCATAGCACGGATGATTTGAGGACATTGCTCTTGTGAATGTTATGAAGCACTTTCTTGCGCTTCTGTGCGGTTTCAAAAGCGACCTTCATGATGCGTTTTATCTGGTCTTCAGTATATTCAAGAGTTTCTTTGACATAGCGACGGCCGTCTTCATTAATACCGGTTTCCTTGTCGCCGAAATACAGGCCGCCCACTAGTTCCCGGATGATCATGATATCTATAGCATCACCGATAATCTCCGGTTTCAAGGGAGAAAAATGTGCTAGCCCCTTGGGTAAATAGACGGGACGGAAGTTGGCGTAGGTATTGTAGCGCCGGCGCAGCGGGAGCAGGGCGCCCCGTTCAGGCTGCATATCAACGGGAATCTTTTTAGATTCTTCATGGCTCAGTCCGATTGGCCCCTTGAGGATGGCGTCTGCGGTATCGCAAACGGTCTTGGTCTCATCCGGAAAGGGATGTCCACAGTCAAAATATGCATTGGCACCGAAGGGGGCATGCGTCAGTTCAAGCCCGATACTGTTGCGTTCAGCAATCAGATTCAGAATTTTTTCGGCTTCAGTCATGATTTCAGGACCGATACCGTCGCCATCGAGCAGCGCAATTTTAAAAGAACTCATGGGTTTCCTTGTTTCTGAGATTTTGGAGTAAAACTACAAAGG
>JAYQVM010000001.1:33953-59975 GCA_038148435.1 Gammaproteobacteria bacterium
CTACAAAGGGCGGCTAATTTAGCATTTCGTCAAAATTGAGTAAATCAACAAATTTTCTGCAAAACGGTAAATTTAAAAAAATATTTACAAAAAAAATCGAATTTTTTTAAAAAATCTTCAATTTTTTTTTCAAATGGGTTCTTTTAAAGATTTTCCAGGTACTCATGACTAGTTGAAAATTATAAAATAGATGCCTGTAAAAAATACCCAAAATTTACCCAATTCTGGCTATTTTTGTAAGAAAACTACCTTAATAACGGAGCGCAATATGGTCTCTTACCAAGAGCACACAAATAACACGCAACTTATTGATTGGATTAAAGAAATCCAGGAATTATGTCAGCCGGAATCAGTCTATCTGTGTGATGGTTCCCAGCAAGAATATGACCGCTTCTGCCAACAACTGGTTGATGATGGAACCTTTATAAAATTAAACGAAGAGCTGCGTCCGGGGTCATACTTATGCCGCTCTGATCCTCGTGATGTTGCTCGTGTAGAAGACCGTACCTTTATCTGTTCTGAAAAAGAGGAAGATGCAGGTGTCACAAATAACTGGATGGAACCAGTGGTCATGCGTGGCACTCTCAAAGACCTGTTTAATGGGTGTATGAAGGGACGCACTATGTATGTCATACCTTTTAGCATGGGTCCGCTGGGTTCTGATATTGCCCAGATTGGAGTGCAAATCAGTGACAGCCCCTATGTGGTTGTCAATATGCGCATCATGGCGCGTATTGGCCAAAAGGTCTTGGATATTCTCGGTGACAAACCTTTCATCAAATGTCTGCATTCAGTCGGTGCTCCATTGGCAGCCGGCGAACAGGATGTGGCCTGGCCTTGTAACCCAGACAACCGCTATATAGTGCATTATCCGGAAACCCGTGAAGTGGTCTCTTTTGGCTCCGGTTATGGTGGTAATGCGTTGCTGGGTAAAAAATGTGTGGCCCTGCGTATTGCTTCAGTCATGGCACGTGATGAAGGCTGGCTGGCCGAACATATGCTGATTGTTGGTGTGGAATCCCCTGAAGGCGAGAAAACCTATATTGCTGGTGCCTTTCCAAGCGCCTGCGGTAAAACCAATCTAGCTATGGTTATTCCGCCTGAAGGCTTTGAAGGCTGGAAGGTATGGACTGTGGGTGACGATATTGCCTGGATCAAGCCAGGCGCCGATGGTCGTCTACATGCTATTAACCCCGAGGCGGGTTATTTCGGTGTGGCACCAGGTACCTCTTATGATTCCAATCCATCTGCCATGGATACTATTGGTAAAAATACTATTTTTACCAATGTTGCTCTGACCGATGACGGTGATGTCTGGTGGGAAGGTATGAGCAAGGAGCCGCCGGCACATCTGATTGACTGGCTCGGCAATGACTGGACACCTGACAGCGAAACATCGGCTGCGCATCCGAATGCCCGTTTTACCGCGCCGGCCTCACAGTGCCCGAGTGTGGATCCGGATTGGGAAAATCCCAAAGGCGTTCCAATCGAAGCCTTTATCTTTGGTGGCCGCCTGAGTACCACGTTCCCGCTGGTATATCAGAGCCGAGATTGGGCACACGGTGTCTACATGGCAGCAACCCTGGGCTCAGAAGCCACGGCAGCTGCCGATAACCAGGCAGCCATACGTCGTGATCCGATGGCCATGCTGCCGTTTTGCGGTTACAACATGGGCTATTACTGGGAGCACTGGCTCAGTATGGAGAACAAAGTAGAGTATTTACCTGAGATATTCCGTGTTAACTGGTTCCGCAAGGCGCCTGATGGTAGCTGGTTATGGCCGGGCTTCGGTCAGAATATGCGTGTCCTGCAGTGGGTGGTTAATCGTATCAAGGGCCGGGTAGATGCTGATGAAACCATATTTGGTGAAGTGCCACGTTTTGAGGATATCAACTGGGATGGCCTGGTCTATGATGAAGCCACCTTTAACACGCTGATGTCGATTGATCCTGAAAATAGTATCAGGGAGTTTGAGGATCAGGCCAATCTGTTTAACGAGATCGGTCACTCTCTGCCGACAGAACTGGAGAATCAGCGTCAGCAAATGCTGGACCTCTTAAGCCCCAAAAAGGAGCCATCAGCGGCATAAAGGCCGATGTCGCCGAATAGAAAAATCTCACTGGTCTGATGCCTCTACTCAGAAAAAAGCCCGATGATGAAAGCATTATCGGGCTTTTTTTTGTATGCTCTTGGAAAGCGCATTGCGCCAATCGTCAATTAATAACGATAATCAGGTGAATTAATGAACAAGTATAAGTTATTCCGTATCTTGCTGACATTAAGCTTTCTGCTACCTAGCTTCTGGCAGCAGGGCCTTGCCCAGACTGTCCCGGACTATGTTGTGGATGCCAGCTGGCCCAAGCGTCTCCCTAATGACTGGATTATTGGCCAGGTTGCCGGTATAGATGTCGATGATGATGACAATATATGGATTGTGCATCGACCGCATTCGCTGACCGTTCAGGAAGCTGGTGCCATACAGAATCCGCCGATTGCCCTGTGTTGTGTACCGGCACCCTCGGTATTGCAGTTTGACCAGGAGGGTAATCTGTTGCAGGCCTGGGGTGGTCCATACTGGAACCGCGAAACATCCAGCTGGGTTGACGATTCACCTGGACAGGTCTGGCCTACTAATGAACACGGTATCAAGGTCGACAGTGAAGGCAATGTCTGGCTTGCCGGCAATGGTGAAGGGGATCAGATTCTCAAGTTCAGTAATGATGGCACAGAGTTACTGATGATGATTGGTGATCTGGATCGCAGCGAGCCTTATCGGGTCGACAGCAACAATACGAGTAAACTTGCGAGGCCAGCTGAAATAGACCTAGATGAAGAAGCCCGGGAAGTATATGTGGCTGACGGTTACGGTAACCGCCGGGTAATCGTGTTTGATATGGATACCGGGGCCTACAAGCGTCACTGGGGAGCTTATGGCAACAGGCCAGATGATACACCGATGGCCGCGTATGCGGAAGAAATGGCCCCAGCTCAGCAATTTCGGGGGCCTGTGCACAGTGTACGACTCTCGGACGACGGCCTTCTGTATGTGGCAGACCGTACAGCGGATCGTATTCAGGTTTTTAGAAAAAACGGCGACTTTGTGGAAGAAGCATTGCTAGCTCCTTGGACCCTGACTAACGGTTCAGTATGGGATATCGAAATTTCCCCTGAGCCTGGCCAGCCCTACCTGTTTGTTGCTGATGGTGCCAACAAGCGTATCTGGATCCTTGAACGCGAGACGCTTCAGCCGGTTGGCGAGATTGGCAGTGGGGGGCGCAATGCAGGCTATTTTGACTGGGTACATAATCTGACTATTGATTCTACAGGGAACATTTATACCAGCGAAGTCAACGAAGGCAAAAGGGTGCAGAAATTCCAGCTCCAGGAATAAAAAAACCTTATTCAGTCTGGTCCAGCCATATGGGCCTGGCTGAATCTGTAATTTCAGGTTACGTGGCTACCAGCTATAACCAAACTCAATTTCGAACTGATGCATTTTGAGTTCGATGGTCTGTGTTGGGTCAAAACTGTTCAGACCCTGTACGCTTTTCTCCGGAGCATACATAAGTGAGAGGCTGTATTCCCGGCCACTGCTCAACCGATGGGTGAGGCCGGCCGTTATATGATTTTGGATCACACCTGGCGCCATCATATTGAATAGTACCTGATCGCTGTCGATGGGTTGTGCCCCGTGACTGAATCCAGCACGGAAAGTCCAATTGGGTGCGCTGCGGAGCTGCCACTCATACCCAAGTTTGTGTGTGCTCATGTCATTCCAGCCAAATCCGGCACCATTACTGCCGCCAAGGCAGGATGTCAGTGAAGTTCCACCAACAGTGGGGCAGGAGAAAATATGCTGGATAGGATTGCCTACCGAATTGACTGAACTGAACATGGTGTGTTCGATATCGTAGTGAAAAGCACTGTTATTTGAAAGTTTAAAACTAATGCCAGCTCGGATACTGGCAGGTATGTCAAAATCACCCTGTTCAGCAAAAAGATCACTGTAGTCATCCAGTTCGCTCATATAGATTTTGCTCTGGTAACTCATGGCCAGGTTGATCTTGTCGCTAGCTTCCCAGATAACCCCCCCTTTCAGACCAGCACCAAAGCTGTAATCCCTGTCATTATTACTTAGGCTAGCAGGCATTTTCGTCCCACCAGATGCAGCAAAGGTTTCGGTATAAGGGGCAAAACTGGCAAAGCCCTTCCCTTCAAAAGCCTGACCGCTGAGAACCAGTGCAGCACCCCAGCTCCAGTCCCTGCTTTGCCAGGCATAAGACAGGTCCAGAAAAGCCTGAGTTAGATCGACCCCGGCATCACCGGCGCCATATGAACCGGGCAAAGTCATTACCTCTGCAGCACCTAGCCCATCCGGATCGAAAATGGCAGATCCTGTTTTGTAATCGGTATTCATACCTCCACGCCCATAAAATGAGATGCCGAACGCCGTGGTATCAGTCCGTTCCCAGGTATAGGCAATATAAGGAATCAGAAAATATTCACTGTCACTATTGACAGTGCCCGGCGCAATGGTAAATGCACCACCCTGACCGTTGGCAAGGCTACTTGATGCTGTGTAGGATCGGCGGGGCGAGAAAAGACCCAGACCAAATTCAAAATGATTATCTACGAAAGCCGTAGAAGCAGGATTGATGGAGGCTGCAATCGCTTCGTTGGGCAGGGCGGTACCGGCGCCGGCCATGCCTTTGTTTTTTACACCAAGGCCATGTGTAAAGTAGCCGTTAGTGGCGAGGCTCTCAGGGCTTAAGGCAATAGAGATAATAAGACCAAGTGAGCAGGTTGTTGGCACTCGCATGTGTTTTCCCCATTTGAATGAGCCGGCAATTCTATGTGCCAAACGGAATTTTAGTCAAATAAATGTTCTCGAATATATAGTTTAGCAAAAAGTAATCATTGCTTTGTCTCAACAGACTGACAGGTGTTCAAAAAAACACAAGGCTTGTTGTAGCAGCGAAATATCCAATGCAGATATGCTGTTTAATCGACGAGATAAATTTGCATCATTAAGTTATCACTCTCATAATCATCTGAAAATTATCAATAAAAAAGCAAATCCATTACTTTGCTTAAGAGTGTGCTTATGACAAGAATAATAAAAAACTTTTGTAGTTTTCAGCTTTTTAGGGGCTTAGCCGGTGCTTCCTTCAAAATTAACCCACTCAAGCCCATTCTTTTTTGCTGTGGCATCTTGCTTGCTTTTTCTGCAAGTGCCCAAGGAACGCGTTTATTAAGGCAGCCTTCTATCAGTGATACACATATTGCTTTTATCTATGGCGGTGATCTGTGGGTGAGTGCGTTAGGACAAACACAAGCTGTACGAATTACCAGTACTGCCGCTGTGGAGAGCGATCCAAATTTCTCACCGGATGGACAAACTATTGCTTTCACGTCAAACCGAGCTGGTATGCCAAGCGTATATACGGTTTCAGTTAATGGAGGCCCAGTTAATCGGCTTACCTGGCATCCGTCACCAGCGATAACCCGTGGCTGGACGCCCGATGGAGAACATGTGTTGTATGCTTCCAGCAGAGACTCGGCGCCAATAGCATTTAACCGTTTGTGGACTGTCTCTGTGGAAGGTGGGGCCCCCAGTTTATTAACAGAGCAATGGGGCTTTAACGGTTCATTTTCAGCAGATGGAGATCAAATAGTCATAGACAGAATGACTCGCCGCGATGTTGAATTCCGCGATTATAGAGGTGGGCAAAACACACCTCTAGTGATTCTTGACCTCGATGACCTATCTGAAACTCAATTGCCGAATGAGGCTTCAGCAGACATTGAGCCGATTTGGATAGGCGATAAGATTTATTTTCTTTCAGATCGTGACTGGACATCTAACATTTGGTCTTACTCAACCGAAAATGGAACCCTAACCCAGCTAACACAATTTTCGGATAGCGATATTAAGCAGCTTTCCGGTAATGATCGTTTACTGACTTTTGAACACAGTGGTTATCTCTACACCTTAGATCCAGCTACAAATGCGATTACTCAATTAGAGATTAATGTTAGCGGCGATTTTCCATGGGCTGAAACCAGATTCGAAGATGTCAGTGAAAGTGCTGACTCTGCATCCTTATCGCCAACCGGTAGAAGAGCCATCATGGCAGCAAGAGGAGAGGTGTTTACTGTGCCAGTGGAAAATGGTGAAACGCGCAATATTACTCAAAGTTCCGGTGCAGCTGATCGTGCTCCGATATGGTCGCCGCTGGGAGATAAAATCGCCTGGTTTTCAGATAACAACGGTGAATTTTATCGATTGATGGTGGCCAACCAGGATGGCCGATCCGACCTTGAAAGCATTTCTATTGGCGAGTCACTGATGGCCTGGGAGCCAAGCTGGTCTCCAGATGGGCAGCTGATAGCCTTTGTGGATGACGATGTCAGAATTCGAGTGATTGATTTAACCACCAATGAAATTACGACAGTTGATGTGGGCGGCACAAACATAGAACGGGGCTTTAATGGTTTAACCTGGTCACCGGACTCCAACTGGCTTGCTTATTCAAAAACTGCCAGCAACGAATTTAGACAAATAGTCGTTTGGTCGAGAGAAAACAATGAAGTTAGTCCTTTAACTAATGCTTTTGCAGACTCTTTTTCTCCATCCTGGGACAGAAATGGTAAGCATCTGTATTTTCTCGCCAGTACCGATTTGGCTTTAGGATCCAGCTGGGCCAGCACCAGTGCTATAGGGACTCAAGCACTTTATGCTGCCTATATTATTAACCTTGCAGAAGACACCAAATCTCCGTTTGAGCCGTTAAGTGATGAAGAATCAAGTGGTGAGCCAAGTGCTGAAGGCGCACTAGAAGAAGACGCCGTTGAACAGGCTGTTGCAGTGGTTATCGACATTGACAATATTGAACGCAGAATTTTAGCGCTACCACTTCCTGAAAGAAATTACAGAATGACTATTAGCGGACCTTCCGGGTCAGTTTTTATTGCTGAGCAATCTGCTAATGGCCCAGAGTTAACTTTGCAAAAATTCACTTTAGAGGCGAGAGAAGCGCAGGCATTTGTCGATGGTCTGAGTAGTGTGTCGGTTTCCGCTGATGGTAATAAGTTACTAGTTCAAAAAGGGCCGGCCTGGCAAGTTCTTGATGCCGACAGAGCAAGTGGCTACATGGGTGAAAATGCGAACAGTGCGGTAAATTTGCAAGTAACCCTGAGCATGCGACTGGACAGAGAAGCCGAATGGAAACAGATGTTTGAAGAAGCCTGGCGTTATGAACGAGATTATTTTTATGACCCTAACATGCATGGACGAGACTGGGATGATGTTTATCGTCGCTACTCGCCTTTAGTCCCATACATCAGGCATCGTTCGGATCTGACCTATATTCTTGATCAGATCAACGGTGAAATGTCGGTTGGCCATAGTTTTGTTTTTGGTGGCGATTATCCTGAGGTTGAAGCATCAACCGTTGGTTTACTTGGTGCGGATCTTGTTCCTTCAAGAAATCGCTGGATGATCGAGCGCATTTATACCAGTGAAAGCTGGAATCCCGGTCTTACTGGACCTCTGGATCAGCCTGGAGTAAATATTGAAGAAGGTCATTATTTAGTCGGGATCAATGGCAGGGAATTAACAGCTGATGAAAACCCCTATGCTTTTTTAGAGGGGACCGCAGATATGCAAACGATTTTGCATATCAATGACTCGCCTGATTTTGAAGATGCCTGGCAAGAAACTATTGTCCCGATCAGAGATGAAGGCTCTCTGAGGCAGCGTAGTTGGGTTGAGGATAACCGACGCAGGGTAGATGAACTTTCAGGCGGTAAGTTAGGTTATATTTGGGTGCCTAATACTACCACCCCGGGCTTTGTTTCTTTCAATCGCTACTTTTTCGCGCAACAGGATAAGGCCGGAGCGGTGATCGATGAGAGATATAACGGAGGAGGACAGCTGGACGATTACATGGTTGATTTAATGAGTCGAAGTTTGAGGATCAGTATTACTAACGAGGTGCCAAATGGAAGGCCAATCAGATTGCCCGCTGGAATACTTGGTCCAAAAATATTAATGGTTAATGAAATGTCGATGTCAGGCGGGGATTTCTTTCCCTGGATTTTCAGACAGCAGCAAATTGGTCCTTTGTTAGGCCAGCGTACATGGGGTGGTTTAGTGAAATCATCAGTACATTATAGTTTGGTTGATGGGGGTGCATTGACAGCACCTGACAATGCGGTTTTTGATCCGTTTGCTAATGAGTGGATTGCAGAAAATATCGGCATCACACCGGATATTGAAGTTTATCAAGACGCTCGGTCATTAAGTAATAATGAGGATCCTCAACTCGAAAGGGCTGTCAAAGAAGTGTTGCGCATGCTTGAAGAGCAGGGCTCAATAAATATTGGGCCACCGCCCTTTTCGACACCAGCGCTGCATTAGGCAGAAGCACTGGTGAATGAATAAAAGCTATTTATTTTGGGGTAGAGTTGCTTTGCTAGTTTCTTAGCTCGAAAACAGCAAAACTCGTTTTTTTAATTACAACAAGCATAATAACAACTTCTCCAAAGCTTGTTTGCTCAAATATAGCTTGTTTTCTGCCGCAGGCTTATAGAATTATTCCTTTACTAGGGCTTTACGGCTAATCGTGTCACGATTTCATGATAGGTCTGAACGAAACGATACAGCTCCTGCTCTAGAATGCGTTCCTGGTCACTGTGAGCACCAAATCCCAGTGGGCCATCTTCACGATCGATACCAGGCCCCACGCCGTAGCAATTGACCCCTTTGGCCCTAACATAACTCATGTCAGTGGCGCCGGTGCTCATCCTGGGAATGATTGGCACGTTATAGTGTTTCTCATAGACTTGTTCGATGACCTGAAATGCCTCTGTATCCAGTTGCACAGATGCACTGGGTCTTACCAGCGCATCATCCCAGCTTACTTCGATGGCGGGATCATTTATCACCGCGGAAATTTCATTGAGAAAACTATCAAAGTCCTCTTCTGGCAGTAAACGAACATCAAGAGAGGCTGTCCCTGCAGAAGGGATAACATTGTAGCGATAACCAATGTCAATAATGGTTGGTGTAACTGTGTTATGAAGCAGGGCTGCAGTAGCTGGCTCATTGTCTAAGAGGTATAGCATAGCTTCTTCTGCCGCAAGCGAACCTGGATTGAGTAGGGCCCGATAACGGGCGGCTGCCTCGAGTGATGAAATGTCTGCAAGGCGTGCCAACATATTAGTGGAGGTGTCGCTTAAGCTAATAGGCTCCTGCCATTCTGCCAATGCAGTTATTGCATTACTTAGATGAACAACAGCATTATTGCGGGTAGGAACAGAACCATGTCCGGCTGCTCCGGTGACTGTCAAAACCGCTGTACGCCGTTTCTTTTCACCAGATTGGACAGCAACAAAAAGGGCTTCTCCGTTCTCACGAACAACACTTCCTCCTTCAGCCAGGCAGTATTCAGCATCAATGGCATCGAAGTACTGGCTGGTCATAAACTCGACGCCCCACTGCACGCCACCTTCCTCGGCTGCCTCCGCGAGAAAAATTACGTCTCGATCTAGTTCAACACCGCTTCGTTTAAGTAGTAGCATAGTCATCAGGGATGCGACCAAGTTGTCCTTATCATCGACAGCCCCGCGGCTATATATCCAGCCATTATCCAAGGTGCCGCCAAACGGTGGAAAGCTCCACTTTTCGGGGTCCACGGAAACCACATCCAAATGAGCCATCAGTAATAAAGGACGCTTAGTGCCGTTACCTGCCAGTCGAGCAACCAGATTAGCCCGGGCTGGATCGCGACTGTATATTTCCACATCGATGCCCTCGGCGATAAGGATTTCAGCAAGCTGATCCACCAGAACAGTTTCATTACCCGGGGGATTAGAGGTGTCGACTTGCAACATCGCCTGAAAACGTTCCAGCGTTTCCTGATTGATTGCATCCCAGTCAAATTCTGCAGCAGCGGCGATATATGGCAAAAGACAGAGAATAATTGACGGGAGGGCTTTTGAAAGTAATCGAAGTGATGGCATTACGAACTTCCTTGGTAAAGCATGAAACAACTATTCAGCAATTCTAGCTAAGAATAAAGGTAAATGCGCTACTTAGTCTGAGGTTTGCTCCGTTTTGGAGCGAACATTAGATGGCAAAGATATAGTATTTAAAGAATTTCCCTCTTTCACTCGATAATGCAAGCCGAGTAAAGCCTATTTAATGTTGATCAGATTAGTTTAAATCTCTTTGAGATAATCCAGCGCACCTTTAACGGCCTCAACCTGCGCCAGGATGCAATTCTTATCATCAACTTTTGGGCTATCCGGGTAAACCTCAGTGGTCGTAACAAAGGGGGCTTCGGTAAAGCCAGCACACAACCCAAGATTTTTAATAGGATAATTAATCACACCCCGCTGCTCAGTTTTAGTCCCTAATAAATGGTTTTTTTCATCCGAGGGCGCGATGTGTGTAACTCTTTCAACGGCATCAATAATCGCTTTTTGAAAATCTGGCATGGGGTTTTCGCTGTCTCCCACAAGGTAAAAGCCATCGGGGATTTCCCATAACTCTTTATGAACAGCATCCCGAGCCTCCAGAGCTGGTCTAAATTCAGAGTTATCTGTGTCGGTCGTTTCATGCAAATCAAGGTGAGCAAGAATCGATACATGAAGGCTTTTTACATAGCGCATAATATAGCTGGCTTCTTCTACCGCAGTATCCGATTTAAACGAGCGATTAGGGTCAATGGTGTTGGGATTCCAACGATTAATCGTCTCATAGCCCCAAGGGCTAATGCAGGGTGCAACAACAAAATTATAAGAGTCTGCATAATATTCTAAAATGCTTTCAACGAAGCTAAGCGCACCTTTAACACCGCTGGTTTCGTAGCCATGAACACCGCCGGTAATTAATACACTTGGTTTGTCGTTTTGCCAATGTTTCGTTTTAATCACCCAGAGGGGGTAAGTATCTGGATCATAAGACAGGGCGCCATATTGTTCGACAATGAGCAAGCTTGAGAAGTTCTGCGCGATTTTTTTGACTTTTGTCACTACCTCTTGTTGGTATGATCGTTTTATAGTTTGCTGGTTTAGCCAAGCAGCTTTTTCTTCCTTTTCCCACGCTTTTCCGGGGGTTCCAATTGAAAGATATTGTTGAGTGGGCATATTTTGGATCAATGTTGAAAGCTAGTAACAGGTTTTAAAGACTTAAGATTGGCTAGCAGGAACTAATTAAGCGTTCTGATGCCAGAGCCACCAGCTGTAAAGAACTGGAATCAAAATAGCAGGCAAGATTGAGCTCAACAATAAGTAGATTAGCTCATGCTGCATCAATATCCATGATCCAATTAGTAAAATGAATCCGGCAAGCATGATCAGCTTGCTACCCAGATGATGTGTTTTTCTCCAAACTTCATCGCTGGAAAGAGTCCACGGGGTGCGAATTCCGATGAAGAAGTTGCTACGGATCCTACCCAGAAAATTGCCTGTAATAATCAGGGCGAGGCCGATGGCAAAAATTATTAGGCGGTCCATAGACACCTCTCGGCCAAAGGCGATGGCAACATTGCCTGCCTGAATCAAAAGCATCATGAGTATGAACGCAAACAGGATACCATTTCGTGCGCAAATCGACTGTTGGAGGTTCTCTTTGCGAGGCTCCAGCCATTTCAGGCTGGAGAAAAATCCCAGCAGTATGGCTATGACTGCTGGAGACATAAACAAGGCTACCCAGGCCGGGCCATATCGATCCGCCTGACCATCAAACCCAAAGTGAAGCGGTAACTCCAGGCCTGCTGGTATAGTTTGCAACGTAATAAGAGATACAGTTGCGCTAATCGCACACAAAATCCAGCCTGGCTTTAGAGTCGTCATTTTTTTCTCTAGTAAGCTTAATCGCTTTATCTATAAATTATATCCCTTCCCCGAGCTATCGAGTTAATTGAGGATAATTTATTCCCAGTTGTTCGAGGTAACTGTCAAATTGAGAGGGCTCATAGTAATACTCCCTCAGCAAAGGTCTAAATTCAGCCATGATCTCTGCATTTTTTTCGATGGCCGGGTCGTCCTGGGGGCCAATGAAAGGGACATACTGTTCCTCGGCTGTCTGCACATCAGTAAAGTAGGCTTGCGCCTCATCAATGAGGTTGGCATCCAGAAAAAGATCTAGCATGGTTGTCGCAACCACTTTTGCGCCGGTCAAAGTCCCCTTGTGTGCGATGGGCGTTGCCATTGCCATTGCGCTTGACCAATGGTGGCCCTGCATACCTGGTACATTCGCCGGAAATCTCAGCGTGACTGTTGGGACATTCCAAGAGACATCTCCAATATCATCCGAGCCGCCTGAAACAGGTGTTTCTGCCGGCTCCTGCAGTCCCTCGACCTCCTCATTCAGGCCCTGTGGGTCTTCTTCGCCCATCAAGGACTGAACTGCTCTGGCAAAAATCTGATCATCTTCCGACCAGACTGGCAAGCCAACGGCATGTATATTCTCTGCCATCGCTTCAGCCACAGGTCTGTTGAAATGGCGTGGATAGGCAGTGCCAACGATTCGCCTCGATATAGTAGTATCTGTCATCATGGCGGCGCCTTCTGCAATTCTTTGTAGGGTATCAAAATTTTCGCGAATACCATCGGCACTGACTTCCCTGATGAAATACCAGACACTTGCATATGAGGGGACTACATTAGGCTGATCCCCGCCATTGGTGACCACATAGTGCGATCTCTGGAGTGGATGCAGATGTTCGCGGCGATAATTCCAGCCTATATTCATTAGCTCGACAGCATCCAGCGCACTTCTGCCGCGCCAGGGATCGCCCGCTCCGTGGGCAGCAACCCCTTCAAACATATATTCGACGGATACCAGACCAGTACCTCGAGCCTGCCCCCAGGAAACGCTTAGGTCGCTTGCGACATGGTTGAATAAAACAACATCGATATCATCAAACAAGCCATCTCGGGCATACCAGGCCTTGGTTGCCAGCAGTTCTTCGGCAATACCTGGCCAAAGAACAATCGTTCCCGACAGGTTTTCCCTTTGCATGATTTCCTTTACGGCCAGCGCGGCAGCGATATTAACGGCCTGGCCTGAGTTATGTCCTTCGCCATGACCTGGTGCTCCTTCGATAAGGGGCTGTCGGTAGGCAACACCCGGCAACTGTGAAGCCCGCGGGATGCCATCCACATCCGAACCCAGGGCGATGATCGGCCTGCCACTACCCCAAGTTGCCCACCAAGCAGAAGGGATACCTGCAACACCAGTTTCTACGGTAAATTCATTTTCACGCAAAATTTCTCCGAGATAGCGCTGTGTTTCGAACTCCTGAAAACCCAGCTCGGAAAACGAAAATAGACTATCGACAATTTCCTGCACAAGCTTCTCCTGTGCCTCAACATTCTGGATAGCCTCTGCTTTCAGGGCGCCCAGAGAATTAGGTTGTCCAAAGGCTAGTGTGGAAAAAGAAACCAGGACAACAAAAATGTCGGCGACAAAAATTTTTTTAAGTAATAGCATGATTTGGCCTATATGGATTATTTACAGGCATTATTTGCTCTTAAAAACTTCAGGTCAAGAATTGCCTAGGATACGTCCAGCATACGTAACTTATTGTTTATTGCTGGCAAAAAGACAGGTCTATTCCTGCTTCACAGCGGGGGGGGGATGAGCTAGTTGGAATTAGACTTTTGTTGGGCTATATTTAATGACATAGTTTATGGTTAGATTGTAAAAAACAAGGTGGAGACCAGCACATTGGGATTATTCAAAAGTATCAGCCTATTAATCAGTCCGATTTTTCTGTGCACACAAGCATGGGCACAGGCTGCCGATGAATGGGAGACTGGTGAGCAGATTTATGAAAAAATCTGCCAGCACTGTCATACCCAGAATGTTGGTCCTGTATTAACCGGGCGTAACCTGCCACCTATTTACTTTGCTACCATCGCGCGAAATGGGTTGAATGCTATGCCTGCGTTCAGGCCATCGGAACTCTCAGCAGAGGATCTTGAAAAGGTGGCGACTTATTTAAGTCAGCAGCCTGCCGGTGATGCACAATGAAATTTAATTGTTCCCGACGCAAGGGCCTGCAGATTCTGGTTGGGCTACCTTTTTTTCACTCCATATCAGGCGAAGGCTCAACTGGCCAGCAGGTCCAGCAAGCTGAGGCCGTCGTGCTGTTTAGCAAAGTAAACCAGGCCAGTAGAGCCTTCGTGCACAAAGCCAGTGGCTTTCTCGATTGTGTCTTGCTCGAGCTGGACCTCCAACAGCCAGCTTCCTTCGCATCAATAAGCAAGCTGCCAGAAAACACACTCATTATCGGGCTAGTCTCAGAAGCTGAGAAAATTATTGTAGAGAGTGTTGTGCAAAACAGGCGGGGCTATCTTCAGACCACCGGTTATTTGCATTTAGAAGATTCATTCGAATCTAGTATTGATAACTTGGTTACTGCAATTATCCAGCAAGGCTTAGGTGTTGGAGGCTCAAGCCAGAGAGCGACTTCAGAGTCGGGCACCTTGAGCAGTTTCTACGCCTATATTTAGAGCCTTACTCAAACAAGAACAGATTTTCAGGAGATTTACATGGCTGATTTTAATGTTTTACCGACAGGTATTTCTGCTCAGGATTTTGGTAATGCAATTGAAGAGTATGCGGCCGTCGTGGGTGACGACAATGTATTTGTTTCAGCCGAAAATCTCAGCAGTTACAACAAAATCATGATTCCAGCAGATAATGCTGATCATGCTCCTTCGGCAGCTATCGCCCCGGCCTCGACGGAAGAAGTTCAGGCCATTATCAATATCTGTGACAAATACACGATTCCAGTATGGCCTATCTCAACCGGCAAGAATTTTGGCTATGGTTCTGCAGCCTGTGCGACAAGGGGGCAGATAATTCTGGACCTGCGTCGTATGAATAGAATCCTTGAAGTGGATGCTGAGTTGGGCACTGCCCTTGTAGAACCTGGTGTTACTTACCAGCAGTTAAAGGACTACCTGGTGGAAAATAATATTCCTTTATGGTTGTCACCGCCCGCACCATCAGCCATTGCAAGTCCTTTGGGTAATGCCATCGACAGGGGAGTTGGATATACGCCATATGGTGATAACTTTTTCTTTTCGTGCGGGATGGAAGTTGTGCTCGCAAATGGCGAGATACTGCGAACCGGTATGGGGGCCATGCCTAATTCCAATACCTGGCAGGTTTTCAAGTGGGGCTATGGTCCCTACCTGGATGGCATATTTACCCAGTCCAACTATGGTGTGGTAACCAAGCTCGGTATGTGGCTGATGCCTGAACCACCGGCATTCAAGCCTTTTGTAATCCGTTTCCCAAATGACAATGATATTGAAAAAGCCATCGATATCATGCGGCCTCTGAGGATAGCCCAGATCATTCCCAATGCTGTCGTGATTGCACACGCATTATGGGAGGGCGGTTCAGAAGTTGTGCGCGCCGATTATTACCAGGGTGAGGGTTCAATACCCGATGAGGCAGTGGAGCGTATGAAGGCTGACCTGGGAATGGGAGCCTGGAATATATATGCCGGCCTTTATGGCACGCCTGAGCAGATTGAACTGAACTGGAATATTGTCACCGGAGCCTTCGCTGGCAGTGGTGCTCTGATTCAGGAAGAAGCCGACCTCAAAGATAATAGTACCTTCGACTATAGATCCAAGCTCATGCGCGGCGATATGACTCTGAAAGAATTTGGCCTTTACAATTGGCGTGGTGGCGGAGGTTCAGCTTGGTTTGCCCCAGTAGCTCAGGCCAGAGGTTCCGAGGGTTTACGGCAAATGCAGCTTGCCAAAGACATATTAGGCAAATATGGCTTTGATTACGTTGCCGAATATATTGTTGGCTGGCGCGAAGGCCACCATATTATCGACTTGCTGTTCAACAAGAACGACCCTGAAGAAACCCAGCGAGCCAATCTGTGCTTCAATGAGTTGCTGGATGAGTTCACGGCAAGAGGCTGGGGTTCATATCGTACCAACATTGCCTTTATGGACAAGGTGGCAGATAGTTTTGGTAGCGTCAAAAAAGACGTGAACCAGAGCATCAAGCGGGCACTGGATCCCAAAGGCATTATTGCCCCCGGAAAATCAGGCATCTTCACCTGAGGCCCATCGGCAGACTTCGCTATTAATGTGGGTATAGCGGTGGCAGTTCCAGTCTGATCTGTCGCCTTCTTTTTTGTCTGTAAGTCTGTTGAAACTGTGACACAAGTGCAATGAACTGCCCGTAGTCAAACTCGGCTTCACCGGCCTCGCCATAAAGGCTTCTGCGCATGGCAAGCAGCAAGGCACTGAGTTCAATATTGGCAAAAGCGGCATCCAGTTTATCGAGGCTGTAGAGGTTCTGTCTCCTGAAAAAGGCCTGTCCCCAATCCAGAAAGCGCTCATAAACCTGGTTTAGGTCTTTCTGGTCGCAAGCCTGTTTCAGGGCGCGATAGGCCCGGTTAAGTTGCATCAAGTTGGATTTTTGTGCGGCCTCATCATTCTTTCCCTTGTGTTGCAGACTGAGTATCTGTGTTCTGGTTTTTTCGAGAAGTATGACAAGTGCCGGGGCAAAAAATAGGAATGAAATCAGCACTAGCATGCCGACAAACAATACTAGGTTGAGGTTCACGCCAAAGATCAGTCCACGTCCTGGTTCTTCTGATGTGCTGTTTTTTTCTTTGGGCCTGAACTGTAGGCCGTCTGCAGTGAGTATGTCTATATCGCGAGCCGGCAGGCGCGCATATGCCAGGCTGTCAGTTGCGGTATTCCACCAGGGAATGGCAATTTCAGGCAGCGTCAGCTGACCGGCCTGGGTGGCGACCAGGGTAATATTCTGAATGTGTTCTGAGCGGGTGCCGATATTCTCACGGATATCCACTTGTTCCGGTGCCGTCGGGTAGGCACGCATGCTGGAGTCGGCCGTGAAATTCAGACTCAGCAGCATGGAGGAAAACAGATCTTCTGCTTTGACATGGATGCTACGTACCACAGAGTCCCCGATCTGCATGGTCTCTAGCGGACGACTCCAGCTTTCGCTTATGCTGATGTCAGTACTTGGCAGCCAGTTAGTGCCTGGGAAGCTACCTGGTACCGGCAATACACGGATTTGATGCGCGTTACTTTGTAACTCGATCCGCTGACGCGTTTCAGTGGTCAGCAAATCTGGATTCTCAAGGCTGCTGCGCGTTTGTGTATAGGCGCGAAACTGGACCGGCTCGATCATGAAGTCGCCGCTGTTTTGTGGAAAAATCACAAAGCGGTTTTCGTTGACCTTGTAGTTCACCCCGTCTATTTCTTCTGTATATTCCAGGCTTTCGCCAAGACGGCTTATGGCAGCATCGGACATTTCTGGACGGGAAAAGGTGGCGCCGCGTTCAAAGCTATAGCGGTAATACAGCTTGATGCTGTAGACCAGTTCTTCCTGTACGTAGACCTGTTCCTTTGACAAGGTGGTAACAAGGATGACTTCATTGTTGTCCGTCGCACCCAGGTAGTTATTACTCTGCGCAAAAACCGTTACACAGCCACTTAGCAGCTGGAGAATGAACAGCACTCTTACCATAATTGTTGGTTACTCTCGATAAGCAGGTTAACACGCAGCAAATCTTCCCGCTGTTTTTGCATCTCGAACTTATTGCGCAAAAGGGCGGCGGGGTCATCGCGGATGCGCCCCAGCCATTGTTGTAGGGTCAACTCTTGTTCCAGTGCCGCGGAAAATTCCTGCTCTTCAGCGCTTTCAGGGTCCTCCAGCTGGCTGGTGCCGGTGTTGCCATCTGCATCTTGGGACTCCTGCTGACTCAGACGCTCCGAAGTGTCTTCCTGATTGACTTCATTTTCCTGACCATTGGTCGCTGCGGTTATTTCTTCTTGTTCTGCCGGTGGTGGCGTATCGGATTCCTCACCCTCTTCGCGTTCCACATCAAATTCAGAACCGGGATCGTCGGTCATGCTGGCTAGCAGCGCGGCTACGATTTCCAAATTTACAGCAGCTGCCTGGTGATCGGGCTCCTGATCCAGTACTTCCCGATAGGTGTCGATGGCTTCGGACAGGCGATAAAGCTGCGCCAGTGTATTGGCACGATTGTAGACCGAATCAATGTCTTGCAGCTCATTAAGGTCGATCAGCGCTGCCTCAAAATTTCCCTGCCGATAATTAGCCGCTGCCCGCCAGCCCAGACTTTCAAACTGATTGACGGCGTCTCGGTATTGCTGCTGCTGAAAGTTCCTTTGCCCCAGTTGATTATCATTCAGCCACAGGCTTTGCCAGTCCCATGCCAGCGAGGTAGATGCATGAAGGCAGAGAACTAGCAGAGCGAGTCGGTTGAGGCTTTGAGGCAGTGCTAACAACACCTTGGCTGGTCCGTGTATCTATAAAAGTTGGCATTATACGTAGTGCATACTATGAAACAAAACTGAGGAAAGACTCCATGATTATTAAGAAAAAAATAAGAAAATTCCTGCCATAAAAACACGGGCTCAGTAGTCGCTTTTTGTTAGAATGTGCATTTGCTGCACAAGTGGATCCAAGAGTTGTCTTTGTTTTCTCCAGAGTATCTACTGATACTGGGCTTAACAGCCTTTGCCATAGGCTTTGTCAAAGCCGGCATTCCGGCCCTTGGGATGCTGGTATCGGCCCTTATTGCCATGGTGTTCACCCCGCGTGAAGCACTGGGAATCATCCTGATTTACCTGTTGGCCGGAGATCTGATTGCGGTGAGTTTCTACTGGCGGCTGGCTGATATCTCGGAGTACCTGAAGATGCTGCCACCGACCATTATCGGTATCGGACTTGGCGGTATCATGCTCAGTTTCCTCAATAATGACAGCCTGGGGCTGGCTATCGGACTGATGGTGATACTCTTGGTGAGCCTGGAGCCATTCCGGGCGAAAATGGAGAAATGGGCATTTCATTACCCCACTAGCGTGCGTTATGGTTCAGGATTGTTTGCCGGTGTGTCGACTACTATCGGTAATGCGGCAGGGCCAGTCATGTCACTGTATTTTTTGTTGCTCAAACTCGACAAGAAAGCCTTTGTCGGTACGAGCAGTATTTTCTTTTTAACTATTAATACCATCAAAATCCCCATTTTCCATTACCAGGGCTTGTTTACCCCTGAGTATTTTATACCCATTGCCCTATGCTTCCCGCTGGTTTATGCCGGCGCCATTGTTGGCCGTTTTTTTCTTAACTGGATTTCCCAGATCTGGTTTAAACGGATCATCCTGCTGCTGTCAGGTCTGGCAGGCCTAGGGCTGGTGATTCGCTATTTTGTTTGAGTCATAATAAGTGCAGAACTGAGAACATGCTGGCGATGATGAAGCTTATATCCACACCACTGGTAATTATATTTTTATCCTTAATTTTAACGGCTTGTGCGGTTAATCCGGTGACCGGGGAAAGTCAGTTTTCACTGCTGTCCCGACAAGATGAAATCGTAATCGGCAATCAGCAGTATCGACCTTCGCAGCAGAGTCAGGGAGGCCTGTATCAGGTTGACCTGGAACTCTCACGTTACGTCAATGAAGTAGGGCAGCGCCTGGCGGCTCAGGCCCGGGTTGATTATGACCTGCCGTATGAATTTGTGGTGCTAAACAATTCCATACCCAATGCCTGGGCCTTGCCAGGTGGAAAGATTGCTGTGAACCGCGGCTTATTGCTTGAACTTAATAATGAGGCGGAACTGGCAGCAGTTCTGGGTCATGAAGTAGTGCACGCAGCGGCGCGTCATGGCGCTTCCGCCATGAGTCGGGGAACCTTACTGCAGGGGGTGCTGACCGTTGGTGCTATCGCCAGTCAGGATTCGGCCTATTCGGATTATATTGTTGGAGCCGGTCAGTTAGGGGCGCAACTGATCAGCCAGCGCTATGGTCGTGATGCCGAGCGTGAATCGGACTACTTCGGTATTCAGTACATGGTGCTGGCCGGCTATGATCCGCGTGCAGCCGTGAGCTTGCAGGAAACCTTTGTCAGACTCTCGCAGGGCAGGGAATCCAGCTGGCTGGCTGGCCTGTTTGCTAGCCATCCCCCGTCGGAGGAGCGGGTTGCCAACAACCAGGCCCAGGTTGATGAGATCATGAGCCTTTCCGCTGGTGTTGATATGGAGCTGGGTGAAGCCCGCTATCAACAGGCGACGGCGTCCCTGCGTGCCAATGCGGAAGCCTATGAGCTATTTGATGAAGCTGAACGGGCCATTGCCGATGATGATCTGCAAATTGCCATGCTGAATCTTAATGAAGCCATTCGGATGGTCCCCAATGAAGCTCGTTTTAGCGGACTCAAAGCGGACATCCAGCTATATGAGAAGAATTATGCTGAAGCCATTTCGACCTACAGCGAAGCGATTCTGAAGGATGGGCAGTATTTCGACTATTACCTAGGGCGGGGCGTTGCCTATGCCCGTTCTGGCGATAATATCCGTGCCAAGGCAGATTTAGAGCGTAGTTCGGAGTTGTTGCCTACAGCAATAGCTATGAATGAGTTGGGTAAAATTTCACTAGATCAAAATGATCGTGTGCTAGCCAAACAGTACTTTGAGACTGCAGCCAGTGGTGGCGGTAGCGTGGCGGCAGATGCAGCCTTGGCGTTTGTACGTCTTGATCTGGCTGATAATCCCTCAACCTATGTTCAAGTACAGGCCTTCACGGACGATCAGGGTCGCTTGCTGGCAAGGGTTTCTAATCGTGCCGGTATTGATCTACAAAATATCCGTCTGGAGTTTACCTCCTTAATCAACGGTGAAATCACCCAGACTACAGGCGGGCTTGCTAACCTAGCTATAAATCAGACGAGCAACGTGAATTCAGGTTTACGTTTTACGTCTGAGAGTGAAAATGGTGCCAATCAGGTACGAATACGCGTTCTTTCTGTTCAGCCGCGTTAGTATCTGTTTGTTTGGGGAGCTGAAAATAGTTGCCCTGCACTCAACCTGGAGCCTTTTCTAAGACCTCCCCAAACCCTTATAACTTCGGCCTGCTGCTGTTGGATAAGCTGGCAGGGTTAGCGTGAACGGGTTAGATAAGCAATAATTGCATCGAGATCGTTATCGCTGACCTCAGTCTTTCTGGAAATAGGCATGCCGTAGAGGCCATTACGCACAACCGTTTGGATATAAATAGGTTGCAGGTCAGTACGCTGTTCCAAAACAGCAGGCAGGTCTCCTTTATATTTGACACCTAATGCAGAAGTACCTGGAAGAGGCAAGGCCCCCATACCCAGCAATTCACTGGAAACCACTTCTGTTCCATGACAGGGGGCGCACCACTTGTCAAAGACCTGTTTGCCATGCTGCTGTTCCGGGTTCAGGTTCTGGGCTAGTGTTAACGAAGAAAGCCCTGATAATATAAGGCCCAGATAGATTGATGTTTTCATCCTCTAATTTTCCTCATGTTAGCTGGCCAGATACCGTAGCGTCCTGGTGAGATAATCCCATTGGGGTCGATACTGTCCTTGAGTTTTTCTTGGAACCTCAGCAGTGCACTGTCATTAAATGAATACTTACTAATGGCATGTCCCTGGAATGCAGGTGCTGTTCGGTAAGGTGCCCAACCGTTTTCTGCTGCTTTGTCTAAGATATGCATATATAGGTCACGGGTGTGCTTATTTTTTGCAGCATTACGCCAACTTGGTAGCAGCGTCGGCATAACTAGCGTTCTTGAATAATAGGTCAGTGGCGTGGCGAAGGGAGAATGGACAGGCGGCACCCCGAAATCACGGTAGGCTTCTACCATCATCCTAGCTGAATCCCATACAGCTTCAGCTTTGCGTGGGATCATAGTAAAGAGGTCAGCATGGCCATCGGGCGGATCGGCATCCGTCATCGGGTTTCTGGCAACCAGATGGAAAATTTCCAGGTTGGGAATGCCAAAGCGAACCTTATCTGCCAGCGATGGGATGTCAGCATCGGGAATTGGCAGGGTCAGGAATTCTCCCTCTTCAAATGTAGCACCTGGAATGGACGCAGCAAATCGTCGCTGTGCTGCCGTCCAGTTGGCTCTGACGGTCTCTTCAGGACCGTAAAACTGCAACTTGACCGACCAGGCTGGTAAACCCTCTGAGCTGACAAAGCTTTCAAGCTGGTTCATGGTGGGCCAGCCATTTTCCATTAGAGCCCTCACAGCCGCGGTCGTGTTCATGAACGAACCACCGACCGGAGAAGCATACAACGGCATACCGATCAGGTAGGAATCTTCCAGGTATGAGACTTCTTCAATCAGTCCCTGCAGATCCTGATAGCGGGGGACGGAAACATAGCCGCTCAGGTAAGATTCAGGCATCGGCATCAGTTTGACCCCCATTTTGGTCACGATACCGAAATTGGACTGAGCGAATAGCCCCTCAATAGATGGCCCAGCGCCATAATGAAAATCCTGCCAGCTGTCGGAGCCGGGCACGGCACCCATGCCGGTACGGATGATCTCGCCTTCGGCGGTGACTATTTCCAGGCCGATGTGAGAGCCAAAGTGATCGCGGTAAGGACCAAAGGTATAACCGACACCGTGATCTAGGCTGTTGCCCATCGGGCTGCCCCAACCGGGGTCGGGAATGTCTAGCATGACCTTCAAGCCACGCTCATGAATGTAGTCATAGAGGTCAAAATAGGAAACACCTGGCTCAACGAGGGCGAAATGGCGCTTGTCGTCCACTTCCAGTACATGGTTCATGCGTTTAAGATCAATCACCACGCTGCCACTGAGGGTTGGTGCAGCACCTCCGTAGGTCAGGTTTCTGCCGGTGGAAATCGGGTAAATAGGAATGCGGTATCGGTTGGCGATGCGAACGACCTGCTGAACCTGTTCGACATTTGCCGGTGCGACTGCGGCTGAGGCAATGCGTTCTTCTTCTTCACCCCAGTAAACGGAATAGGAGTCGCGGTATAGGGCGATATCTTCATCTGAGCTGAACACCCAGTCATTGCCGACAGCCGATGTAAACTCACTTAGGGCATTAGCAAATTCAGCTTCACTTACGTTAGGGGGGAGAACCATGATAATTACCTCGTGTTTTTAAATTAGCTGATCAGCCAGGTGACCAGTAAGGTGTTATTTGGGCGCTCAAAGGGGCCGGATTTTTTATAGTGCAGAGCAGGACTGCGCTGATTTTGCAGCGCCAATGTGGTCAGTTCCTTGGCCATGCTGCCAAAGCCGGCGCTGGCAGGTATGAGTTGACGGATTTCAGCAATCTTAAGACCATCGGCAGGAACATGCTGTATCTGACCATTGCCATGAATAATATGGTCCAGACGGAAGCGAGTTTGCATGCCAAAATCCCGCGCCAGTTCTTCCAGACAAAACAGGTCGATGATATCTGTCATGCCAAACAGCATAGCGGGCTTAGTCTCGAGCTGGGGTTTGATGGAGCGGTACCACAAACTTCCCAGATCGCCACTGATGTCTTGAGGGATGATATTGTGCCTCAGCATGGCATCTGCAAGATGCCCTGATTCGGTATATTTACGGTTTACCAGAACCTGTAGATGCTCGATTGGCCTGCTTATCTGTCCAGCCAAGCCAGTCAGGGGAAGCGAGGAAAGTAGGCTGGAGCCCAGTCCCAATTTCAGCGTTGTTCGTCTTTTCATGGGGAGTGATTTCCTATAATTTTTTTTATTTTCCTTCCTCATTAACTGATTTACAATGTGCACTAAATACAAAAGAGTGTTCGTAAATAAGAACAATGAGCAGCATTGACCTTAACAAAATCCTTATATTCTCGAAAGTTGCAGATCTACAGAGCTTTACCCGGGCTGCAGATGAGCTTGGTATCGAAAAGTCGACTGTCAGCAGCAATATCGCGGAACTGGAGAAAAAGCTCGGTGTTCGCTTACTTAATCGTACCACACGGAGTGTCACATTAACCGAGGCCGGTGAAGGTTATTACAGGTATTGCCAGAAGGTAGTGGAGACTGCCCATGAAGCCGAGCTGTTTATCCAGTCGCTGAATGAAGAACCACAGGGTTTGCTGCGCATCAGCACACCCGAGGGTTTGGGACGTATTCTTTTTGACGATCTCTTTAACCAGTTCATGAAGCAGTACCCCCAGATAAATTTGGAGCTTTTTTTGAACAGTCGCGCGGTTGATATCATTAAGGAGCGTTATGACATGGTAATCCGAGTCAGCCGCGCTAAGTTAAATGATTCCAGCCTAATCGGGCGGCTGCTGTTCACAGTTAAAAATGGCCTATTTATTTCCCGCACATATGCTCAGGAACATCCCTTTAGAGATATCCGTGAGGTAGCAGAGCACCGAATTATTACGCTGGACCCCTACATGGCCAGTGACCTTCTGCCCAAGGAAATCTGCAGAGGGACAAAAGAAATAAAGAACCGGGTGAGCGTTAATGATATCGAGGGTTCTATTAAAGCTGTTGAGGCTGGACTGGGGATTGGAGTATTGCCAGTCAGTTCCCTCAAGGAAGAGCTTGAATCCGGAGATATCATCCGCATTTTTCCGGAGTCCCCGCTGTTACCAATTTACCTGTATGCCCTTTATCCCAGCCGGCAGTGGATGAGCTCCAAACTGAAGGTCTTCCTGGATTTTTTGTTTGACTGGGCTGCACGCCAGGAGGCACAAAATTCGGACATTGAATTTTAAAACTCTCCATGCCGAGAAAGTATTCGTAATTATAGAAAAAATATGCAATATTATTAACTAACTATCTGAGTAAACTAAAAATATGCAAATAATTGTTACTTTATTAGCGTTACTTTTGAGTCTTTTTAGCTCTTCGGTATTCTCACAGCAAGACTCTACAAACAAACCAGATGTTTTGTTTATCGCCATAGATGACTTAAATGACTGGGTAGGTGTTTTGGGTGGCAACCCTCAGATTAAGACCCCCAATATCGATGAGCTTGCCTCTAGAGGAATGCTATTCAGGAACGCACATACTCCAGCTGCTGCCTGTCTTCCTACCAGAACGGCTATACTATCCGGGATGAGCCCATTTAGTAGTGGTGTATATACTCAGCTAGGGGATTGGAGAACAAATCCAACCTTTGATGATAAAGCTACTATTCCCAGTTTCTTTAGGCAGAATGATTATTTAACCCTAGGAGCTGGAAAGCTGTTTCATGCTCACACCTACAGCCTAGGTGGATATGAAGGACAAAATGATCCCAATGGTTGGGATGCTTATTTTCCATCTATTGATCGCGCGCTCCCTGATGAGGTGGTTCCAGTACAAGGACAAACGCCGGGTCCTGCAGTTGGCAATGGCATGAGCACCGGACACTTTGATTTCTTTCCTACCGTTACCACGGATGATGCCATGGGTGATGGTCAAGTGGTGTCTTGGGTAGAAGATCAAATTGAAGCTGCATCAACTGGACCTCGTTTTATTGCCACTGGTCTCTTCAGGCCTCACTTACCTTGGTATGCTCCTAAAAAATATTTTGATATGTATCCTCTTGAGAGTATTGAATTACCTCCTTACCTAGATAGGGATCTTGATGACGTACCTAAGGGTTATGAGGCTCTTATCGGAGCTGAACCAGACCTAGCAGTTGGTAGTACTCATCAGTGGGTACTAGAACGTGGAACCCAAAAATGGCAGGAGGCTATTCAGGGCTATATGGCAAGTATTAGTTTTACAGATGCTATGGTTGGAAGACTTCTTGACGCGCTTGATGAAAGTGGTAGAGCGGATAACACAATAATTGTTCTATGGTCAGATCATGGCTTCCATTTGGGCGAAAAGAACGTTTGGGGAAAAATGACATTCTGGGATGAGACTACAAGGGTCCCATTCATTATTGTAGCTCCAGGAGTTACCACACCAGGATCAGTTAGCGATGAGGTCGTTTCCACGCAGAGTATTTACGCTACTTTGGCAGAATTGACCGGTCTTCAATTACCCGAGCATGTTGATGGTTCAAGCCTAGTGCCACTTCTAAGAAATCCCTCAATGGAATGGGACGACGTTGCTATCACTACTTACGGTGATTATGGAAACTTCTCAGTTAGAGGGGATATGTATCGATATACCATATATTCTGATGGTGATGAGGAATTATACGACCTTGAGAGCGATCCTAACG
>JAYQVM010000001.1:59985-84518 GCA_038148435.1 Gammaproteobacteria bacterium
CCCCACCTGTAAGGGGTATCGATGAGCTCCAACAGGGTGCCCAATAACGCTGTTTTAAAGATAAAAACTATTAGAAAGAAGCAAGGGAGAAAAAAATGAAATATAAATACAACAAACTTAGCTTTGCAGTAGGAGTTATAGCAGCAGCCGCTTTACCAATCGAGTCTTTTGCTCAAATTGAGGAGGTTATTGTTACCGCCCAAAGACGAGAGGCTGCAATTCAGGACGTACCTATCTCAATAACTGCATTTAGCGCAGAAGATCTTCTGGCAAGAAACGTAGAAAATATTGAAAACATCAATATCTTAACTCCCAACGTGTTCATCCGAGGTGGTGGTACTACTGGTGGTACGAGTGGTCAGTTCTATATGCGAGGTGTTCCTGGTGTCGCCATATATCTTGATGGAGTATCTCAGCCCGCATCGGTCGGGGCTCTAGCCGCAATGATAGAGCTTGAGCGTGTTGAAGTTTTAAAAGGACCACAAGGTACTTTGTTTGGTAAAAACGCTATGGGGGGTGCTATCAGCTATGTTTCCAGAGCGCCATCTGACACATTTGGTGCCAGAGTGAATTTTCAGTATGGTAGCGACAATCAAAAGCGTATCAACGCGAATATTGACATACCCATCTCGGATAATTTTAGAACAAAGTTAACAGTCTGGAATCAAACAAAGGATGGCTATGTTCAAAGTGCTGCCAATGTTTTGCATGGTGATGAAGATGATACTGTAATTCGATTAGATAGCATCTTGGATCTATCTCCTAACTGGAGCATAAGATTTGATGTAACAGACACCAGAAGAAATCCTAACTACGCCTCTGCAGATATTCTCTTTAACGTTAATGAGAATCAGGGCATGGTCAGAAACTATAACAATAATGGTTTAGTATTTACCGATGAGAGTGATGCATTCGGTTTGCTTAAACAGTACAGAAACTCCTCCACATATACTGGGCCAGGATGGGACTATGACGCTAGATCTTGGAACCTAACCTCCACTAGCAACATATCTGACCAGTTAACTTTCAAGGCAATATTTGGTGGAAGAGACATTGATAACTTCAACTACGCTGATCTTGACGCATCCCGTTATGACTTTTTTGAGATTAATACAGCCACTAAGGCCTCTGAAAGTAGTATAGAGTTACAGCTGCTGGGTGATCATGACCGATTTAACTGGGTTTTTGGTCTATATACTCAAAACAGTGAGACAACTTCTCGAAGATATGACTGGCAGTTTTATGAGTATGCTCCCAGAAATACCAACTGGGTAAGTGAAAACAATCGTGAGGATACTGCGATTTTTGCTGAAGCATCATATGACGTAACAGATCGATTGACCGTCACTGCTGGTGTGAGAAGAACTACTGAGGACTTTGATGGTGGTCAGTGGGCAGCTACTGAGGCACTACCTACACCTGTTAATCATACTTATACCTTTAACAAAGGGGCAGCGAATTCGATCAGCGCTGCAAGTTTTGACTCAACTACACCCAAGTTTTCTGTTCAGTACGACTTCACCGACAGCGTAATGGCTTATGTCAATTGGGCAGAGGGTTTCAACGGTGGTGGTGTAAACACAACCAGCATACCTGACGCAAATGGGAACCCGCTCTTTATTGCTTATAGTGGTGAGACATTTACCCAGACAGAAATTGGTTTGCGCTCTCAACTTCTTGATAATACGCTACGTGTTAACTTAGCCTACTTTGATGGAACTTGGGATGATATGCAGTTTGGCGAGGCAATCGTGCCTGGTCGTATTGTAACTCAGAACGTTGGTGAGGCCGAAGTTTCAGGTTTTGAATTTGACGTGTTGTGGGTTCCAAACTCAAATCTAAGCGTTAATCTCTCAGGTGGATTCTTGGATACGGCTTATACCGATATTGGTCAAGCCCAGTTCTTAACCCTAGGATCCTCTTTTGCTCTGGCCCCAGAAGTTCAATACTCTTTGGGCGGGCAATACAACTTTAATCTATCGAATGGCGACAATCTTGTTGCCCGACTAGATTACGGTTGGACTAAGGAACATGTGACCATTCAAGACGTTCGTCTCCAATCTATTCAGGAGTCTTATGGTCTTCTTCAGGGTAGACTTACCTACGACACTAATGATAACTGGACAGTTTATCTATGGGGTAGAAATCTAACCGATGAGTGGTATCAAATTGGTGGATTTGGCGCATGGCTTGCTGGTGTCGACCAAGGTGTTATCGCTAGACCAAGGGAATTTGGTATAGGGATGAATATGGAGTTTTAGTTAAGCCTACATAGCTTAATTAAAGCAATATAATTTAAAAAAAGGTCCAGCATTTGCTGGACCTTTTTTTTACCTTGAGGTTAAGTTAATTTAATAGGAGTAATTTACTGTTCAGTAAACTAACAAATTAGATAAGTAAAATTTTCCTACTGAGCTGCATCCTCTAGAACGCCATCAAATTCGGCATACTCACTAGGTACGCAAATAAATTCTTGTAGTCTTTCACCTTCCATTAAAGCAAATGTTTTTGTAATGCCTGACCACGATGCACCTGGACCCCAGGCCTTGTCGTCATACATTGTCATTTCTAGCTGTAATCTATCGTAAGAAATACGGGTATAACGCTCAACGAGATGAAAGACATCACTGGGTCTGTGACCCACACCTTGTGTGATCTGTGTTAGTCCATTAAAACCAATAGTGTCAACGACCAGAGTATCACCATCCCATGATGCGATTGAGTCACCCATATAAGTTGGGAAAATATCATCCGGATGTTGATCCTGAAACCAGAAAGTTCTCCACTCTCTATGATATTCCAACATCTGGATAATGCGGTCTCCGTCTTTCGTATAGATAAATTCAACAGGACCAAAGTCAACGTAATCGAGGTTCCCAGGCATACCAACAGGCTCACAGTCCTTGCCAGGATATTGTCCACCTAGAGTAAGTGTTGGTACACCATTAATAGTTTCAGTTGCAGTTGGATCTCCAACGGCTGCGTGAGTTATCCCCTCCATCATACGCAAGTTTTCCATACCCCAATCTGTTAATTTTGGGGGAGGAGTTCTCATATTGTAGTTAAAGCCAGGACGCCCAGTGGGTAGCTCTCCCCAGACACCGCTGATGTCTCTGGGGTCAAAGTCCTGAGCCTTTAGTACACTGGCCGGTGAGCAGAGCAGGCCGACTAAGGCAAGCGTTGCAGAAATTTTTTGCTGTATGCATCTCATAACTTATCCATTTATTTCTAATTAATTTTCTTCAGGGGCAGGCATGATGCGACCATCTTCGAATTCAACACTGCGGAAAACAGCGGTACGATCGCCATTGAGTGCAGGGCTAACAGTCATGGTAACAAGATCTCCAACTTGGAGTGTATCTGCGCTAAAGCCCTTGCTGCGCATACCCCTGAGTGTATCAAGAGTTTCAATAGCCCAGATTTCAGTTTCACCGCCTTCATTAGCCACAGACAGTGTCATGTGGGAGTGAGGGTTGGACATGCGATAGCTGAGGATGGTGCCTGATAAGGTAGAGCTTTCTCGCAGGTTATATTGCGGATAACCGTGGTGGGCCCAGCTGAGGATACTGAACAAGGCAAACCAAAGTGTGAGGCCTAAGCCAATGATGGTTTTCATAAATGACTCTCCTGAGTGTTAACTTGTTTAAATTCGCTGACTAAATTAATGCGCCAGTGGATTCGGTCTTAGCTGAAATTTGGCGGCGGTGGGTGTTCTACCCTGTCCGCCTTCAATATGCCAGGGGTTTCGTACTTCATTGGCTGCCCAAATTCCCCTACCCTTCCAACCAGCATAAGGATTATCGACCCGTCCTCCCAAGGAGCGCGCAAAAAAGCCCATCGGGTAGGGAACGCGCAAAACAAACCATTCCTCGGTTTGCGGGTCCAGGGCCATCAGTGAATCTGAATTGCTGCCGGTGACAAAAGGCGTATTGGCGCCCAGGCCCAGGATGTTGAACTGGTCCACCCAGTTGCTGTAAGTGAAATCTGCACTGCCACTTTCATCGACATTGCGCATGTTGGGTGTGGGTAAAGGGAAGAGTGTCCAGCCTTCAGGGCAATGCTGGGGGTTGAGCTTTTCAGGACCGCTCTGGATCTCGCACAGGGAGCGGTCGAAACTGGCCAGGTGACCACTGCCCGCCAGATTAGTCCAGACTATGCCGTTACGATCGACTGCTGAACCGCGCGGGAGGGTGCCTACCAGACCTGGAGCAGCGTCATTATAATAGGGCGGTTCGTACACTTCCGTAGTGCAGGAATAGGGCGGGTTTTCTCCCGGATGGATGCGCACCATGGCGCCGGGATCGTTGCCCGTATAGGCATACCAGATACTGCCATCTAGTGGATTCCAGGAAATGAAGTAACCGTTCATGCCGACCAGCTCATCGGTATCGGCATCATAGGTGCCGTTGAGGTTGGTATCGAAATAGGCCGGGCACCAGCCCTGGGCAGCATTGATATCACCGGTTTCATCCCAGATGCGCGGTTTGAACCAGCCAACGGCATTGAACAGGCCCAATGCGGCCTGATAGACCGTGCTGTCCTCATCCTCGGCAACCACGCCATGATGGGTATTGAAGCAGGTATCGATCAGTTCGAAATCACCACTTTCCAGGTCATACAAGAGCTGCTGCCTACCAGCGCGCTGCAGGGGAAAGAATTCAGCATAAGTGCTTCCCTCAGAGCAGCTTGCCGGGTTGTCGGCGCCGCGAAAGCTATGATTAATAATCGCTCTGCCATCCGGCAGGATGCCCTGTATTTCAGATTTGCCACGTTCCTGCGCGACCAAGGTGTCGCCCCAGTAGAGCGATGGAAACTCCATGGATTGCGGGGAAAAAGTACTGATGTCGGCAGACTCTACGCCCGGCGCCAGAGGCAGGTCCACCCGTTCGACTCGGTGTTCATTGGGGTCCAGTATCCACATGGCGCCAAGGTTGAAGTCAGTGGCAATCATCGGGCCATTAGCATTGACGATGGGATTGCGAGAATCCGTGCCATACATATCGTGTAAAAAGGAGATAGGGGTGGCGATGTCCCATTGCGTGATAACCACGTTGCGTTCCCCTCCCTGAGGGCGTGGTGGCGCTTGTGGCACTTCGCCGGCCGCGATGCGGTCTGTCCAGTCTGCATACATCTTTAGGGCACGATCATGCCCCAGCTGTCCCATAATATTGGTCATGTGAAAACCGTTTTGTCCCTGGCGGATACGACGATCCCAGGCCTCTACGCTGGAATCGAAATCCCCCATAGCAGGATTGATTTCCCGGGTGACTTTTGAACCCATCTGGTGACAGATCATGCAACCCTGCATGATGGCTTTCCACTCCCCCTGAGTGTCAGAGACGCTTGATGATGTCATAGGAAACTCATCATTAGCAGGCACTTCAAACAGTGCGTTCCAGTAACTTGCGGGATAATACTCTGCTGCCGCTTGTGCAGAGGGAGCAATGAGCGCTTCTAGAGAAAGCTGCTGGCCGGGTCTGGCACTGATATGCTCGGAATCTACTAAGCCGTAACCGCGCACCCAGATCTCATAGTTCGCCTGCGGCAAATCCGGAATCACGAAACGACCTTGCTCATCGGTCACTACCGTTTTGCGATATCCGGTAGGCAGGTCGTAGGTCTCCGCTATCACCCAGACCCCGGCCTGTACACCGGCTTCGCTGCTGACAACACCGCCGATGTCATCATCATCGATCTCAATATTTTGTTCCTCGGCACCCAGCAGGTTGCTCGAAAGGATGTAGCTTGCTAAAAATACAATTCTTGTTAAATTCATGGTCTTAACCGACAGATATGTAAAGTGTTGATGGCACACATACTAATTTAGCGCATGATTAAAGTAAATTTGGAAAAGTCGATTCAGAACTTAATGGCAGTCATTCACCGGCCGTAAAATTGACCAGCCTGAAATCCCTCATCATGGATTCACTGGTACTTCGGATTGCCTGAAGCAAGACCGTCTCATCATTGTGCGACCCCCCCAGCCCGTAACTGTGGTCCAGTAAAAAATCCGATTTGACACCATTCTCATCTGCGAAGACTTTGCCGAACTTGCCGTCAATCTTGTAGGCAAACCCGACGTTTGGGTTATCCTGTACAGAAATATTCATGCAGCTGATTTCAAAAAACAGAAATACATCACCGGGTTCGATACTTAGATAATCCTCTAGCGCTAGCGTCGGCTGGATTCCGTTTTCCTGCAAGACCTCATTAATCACCGCGCGAAACTGATCGCCGGAGACAAGGCAGCCAAAAGGAATCTTAACTCGATAGAATAGGCGGCTGGGATCGAATGCTTTTATGTTCCGGGTGACATAGCCGGGCAGTTCCTCTAGGGTCTGTGCTTGCAGAGATACTGACAGGAGCAGGCCAAGAAGAGTATGGATAATCAGGCTCAGGCGGGCAAAGGCTTTTATGGGGTGTACCTCTTCCTAGGTGATAGCCTCAATTGAAACAAGTTTTAAGCCAGTAGCACAAGCACTCCCTGCAGTGCGAGCAACACGCCCAGTGTGCGCGTTAGCCAGCGCGCGATATTCAAAAAATGGTAATCGCTCATGCGGTCAAGAAATTCCTTGCCGATCCGCGTGCCAACCCATACCAGCGGCAGCAAAGCTAGGAGCCACCAGGAGGAGAAGGTCAACTCTTCCTTAACTAGATTAGAAACAACCAGCCCATAGTAAATAAGTTTGGCTAAATGGCCGATGCCTTGGGTAAAGGCCTTGGTGCCGACAATTTCATACCGATTTAGTTTTGCGCTCAGGTAGAAGTAATCCAGAATCGGACCGGAGGCGCCAGCCAGCAACTGAAAAGCGGTGACCAATAGGCCACAAAGAATCGCCATGCTAGGCTTTTTGATATCAGGCTGGATATGTCGAGGCAGGGCAAAACCGATCCAGGGAAGAATGCCCAGCACAATAAAGACCACGCCTTTGTTGGGAAAATAATTGATCAGATAAAAGCCCACGATCGCCAGCAGCCAGCCGATGGCATAGAAGCCAACTATTGACCAGATAATATGGCCCCGCAAAAACCAGACGCGTGAAGCGTTGGAAAAAAACTGTGAGGCGCCATGAACAACAAAGGCATCGCGTACCGGCATCAGGCTGCCCAGCACCCACATCAGGATAATGCCACCCGCCATGCCGAAGACACCGGAAATAAAACTGGTGATCAGAATCGAGATGATGAGGATGGCCGCAATAAGCATCGGTGTTTGTCGTCTGGCTTGCAAACAAAAGCCGCAACTATACGCTGAACTCAGGGAATCAGGAAACTTTCACCACTCGGGTTCCAGCGACTGGGTTTGTCGATCGGGGTGATTCGCTGCGGCATGTGGATTGCTGGATGCAGAATCTCCTTGAAAGCGTTCACATCATGAAATGCCGGATCCAGCCATTGATCGATCAATGACTGATTCTCATAGTCGATCATCAGTGGCATGGACTTGGGATGGATGTGTGCCCATTCAGCCGCCGGGGGCAAGGTAATAATAGATGTCGAATAGATAATCTCCCCGGTACCCTGGTCATGGTGTTCCCGCAAGAGCCCGCCAAAGGCGATGGCGCGGCCTTCCAGTTCAATCTTGTGATAGGTTTTTTTATCGCCCAGACCCTCGACAAAGGCGCTAGCTGGGATAATACAGCGTGAATCGCGAAAGGCCTGATAGCCGACCGAGCGTTTGTTGTCGAGCTTGTCGGCGCGGGTATTGAAGCTGGCATACTTGTAGTTTGGCTTCAGAGTTTGGTGATCCAGCAGCAGCCACCAGATGGCGCTATTAATGCGCCGTTCCCCGTTTTCATATATGAAAGAAATCCAGCTGCCCGGCGCGATATCCTCAGAGTTGCGCAGCTTGCCGGAAACCTTCAGTGTTTCCAGAAGCCTGTCGATGTTTTCATCTTTTTTGATCTGAAAGCGGCCACACATGGATATGGTTTCAGTTAAAAAAATTATTCTTCATCGTTAAAAACTGATTCAATAAAAATGGCGATAGCCAGCAATTCCCGGTCATTGCCATTGGGTCCGACCAGCTCAATTCCGACCGCCTGGCCATTTGTCGCGAGGCCTGCGGGCATTGTTACTGCGGGCAGACCCAGCAGGCTGGCCGGATTGGTGTTTTTCTTGACCGTTTGAAAGGTTGGTACTATCTGACCATTCAGCAGCAAATTATCCGATTCCTCGCGAATCCATCTGGCAGTTACTGGTACAGTCGGATAGAGCAGGGCATCGATCCCCTGTTCTCGGTAGAAAGTCTCCATACCCGCCATCAGTGTTTCACGAAAAGCCAGCGCCTGCCGGTAATCATCTTTCGTAAACGGTTCGGAAAGAATCAGTTCCAGGGTTGCGGCGACATCGGGGCTAGCAATCTGTGACACCAGTGTTTCAAGGCTTGACTGGGGTATATAAGTTTGCAGATAGTCTCTTAGGTCACCCAATGCTTCATAAATCACAATCGTGTCGCTTATCTCGGCAGCCGGGGCAACAAGATCAGAAACATCCACGTCCACCAGCTCGATCCCCTGAGATTGCAGGATGGTCAGGTGGGCATTAATCGTATCAGCCACGGCTACTTCGAGATCATCGAAAAAATAAGCCCGTGGAATGCCTATTCGCAGATTTGCTCCTGTTGGACTGGACGTTAATGTCTCTTCGCTGATTAGGCTATCGATGCTGGCAAGGGTGCTGGCCTTGGTGGCCATTAGGCCGATGGTGTCATGCGTATGAGAGAGGGGGCTCACAGCCGTGGATGGGTAGCGCCCGGGTGAGGGTCGAAACCCTAGCACACCGTTGAGTGCCGCCGGGATGCGACAGGAACCGCCGGTATCCGTACACAAGCCCCAGTCGATCACGCCACTGGCAACGGCGACTGCTGTGCCGCCACTACTGCCGCCGGCAAAACGATTGATATCAATATAATTACGGACGGCGCCAAAGGCATAGTTATTACTGGTGATGCCAAAAGCTAGCTCATGCATATTGGTTTTTGCCACCGGGATAGCGCCTGCATCGATCAGTCGCTGAACAGTCAGGTTATGCTCGCTCGGGACAAAATTTCTTAGGGCTGGCGTGCCGGCGGTATTAGCAACACCAGCCACATGGATGTTGTCCTTGACGACAAAATGCGGACGAATGCCGGCAGGAAAGTTTGCATTAGCCGCCTGAGGAAAAGCCCCGGTCGAGATTTCAGTAATGATGGCATTGAAGGGTGCCAGGGAGCTCAGATCATTAAACGCTTGAGGAGTTGGCATAACGCTACACGCAATTAGTAATATTGAGATGGATAGGTAAAAAAAGGGTTTGTGCATCTTCCTGGGCTTCCCTGTACAGCCAATACGGAAAAACAGTGAGAGGCCGGACGAAATTAAATTTTTTCTAAGTGTTTTACGCACAGGCGTTTAAAATAATACACTGATCAAGACAGTTAAGCATCAATACGTCCACCCCATTATATAGCAGGCTAATATGAAAACTTATCACGGTAACTGCCATTGTGGCTCGATTAAATTTTCTTTTGACAGTGAAGAAATAGACAAAGGTATCCGCTGTAATTGTTCCATCTGCAAAAGGAAAGCGGCCCTGATGACACCGTTTACGATTTCATCGGAAAATTTGCATAGGCAGGGTGATACGCTTGCCTATTATCAGTTCGGCAGCCATGTCGCCAAACATTACTTCTGTAATAACTGCGGCATCTATGTGTTTCATGAGACAAGACGTACGCCAGGAGAATTCAGGGTCAACCTAACTTGCATAGATGAGATAAATACGTTTGATCTGCCATTTAACGTGTTTGATGGCGCCTCATTGCAATAATGAATGCAGTTATGACGAGACAGAGCTAATCTTAGAAAGTCATTAAGTTTTAGGGCCTTCCCATCAGGTAGTCCCAGTGAACAGTTGCTTGTTCGACGATGTTATCTAGGTCATCCTCGAGTAGATAGCCCAGATTAATCAGCGACTGCGCTGCGACTCTGATCTTTTCGAGATAATCAGACTTGCCAGCATATCTTTCTTCAATAGACAGTCTGGGGTCGCCGCTGCTCAGTCGTTCTGCCCGGGTCGTCGGGAACGGAATGTAGGACCCTATTTGTCGGAACAGAATATCTGGATCGCCGACGGCGGGGTTATTGAAGTTCCAGCCGGTGTGGGTGGCAAGTGGTACCAGCAGTTCAGGGGCCTGAATGCCGGCGATCTCATTACCATCATCATTGACCCGTGAAACCCATAGAGGCAGCGCTGAACCTGCTCCAGCCCCGTTAGACAGCATAGGGTTAGTCACGCGAACGCCTGCATTCAGACCGGCAAGTGGTGCATGGATATCGGGGATATCGGGAAAGTTAATATCCAGAAAGTGCACCAGTGTGCCAGCCGCATGACTGGGAAATACACTTGGGAGTGGTTCAAGATCTTGCTTGATCCACCTGGTAAAGGAAACCAGCAAGGCACGCATTCGGTACCAGTAGCTTAGCCCATTCCTAGGCAGCTGGCCATTTTCGGGTTCGCCAGGAGGGAAGATCTCAGGGCTATGCTCAGAACCTGCCAGAAAATAGTAACGTACATTATTGGGCAGCTTAATATCCACGGTGCCATCAGGGGTGCTGTGAACCAGTGCGGCAACACGACCACCTCCCCAGTATTCATTTGAGCCATTGGTATAGAAGATTTTTGGTGCGTTTTCACTAGCACGAGGATTCTCGAGGAGACCTTCAGAATGGCCGGAAACTGGATCGACATAGGCTCCATCGGCAAAGGGATAAGAGGTAGCATTGAACTGTCCGCGATTTTGTACGTCTGCCCCGGGGCGGTTGGCATCAATTCGTGAAGCGCCAGCAACATGGGCAAAAACACCATCGTAGACCTTACGGTCGGCTTCATCAGTGTTGAAACCCAGGTAAAGGTAATTTCGTAGAAAGCGGCCAGACTGGGAAATACCAAAGGCCATCAGATAGTCTGCTGAAACCGGGGCCGAATCGTCATAGCGGATCCAGCTGCCAAAATCTCGGGCCAGTGCAAAGCCCAGACCGGCTACCGGCTCACCAGAATCAGTGGCATGGGGCAGTTGAGCACGAATGCCGGTATCAATATCCTCCTCCCAGCCAATCCACAGTAGGGTATAGCCGGCGTTCATTAAAAAACCGTCATTGGCTGGATTATCCAGGTCAAGGTTGAAGCGGTCTGAACGGATTCTACCTCGATTGGGAATATCGATAATGGCGACATTGTTAGCATTTTGCGTATTAACTGGTGCACGGATGGCAAAATCAGCAGATGCTTCAACCAGGCCATCGGCGTTCCGTTCCGCCTGATCCAGATCAACAATAAAACGGTTTCGAGGGTTGGCCGGGTCAATGGAAAAATGGATGGTACCGCTAAGCTGCCGGTACTGACCGATATCACCAAAGCGTTTGCCATCGGCGTAAATTTCATCACTGTTGATTTCAAAATGGGTGACGTTTGCGAGTAGCGTCTGCGGAAGACTAAGCAGAGTAATAAACAGGAGAATAGTTTTCATGAGTGCTTTTTATTCTTTTTGAATATCAGGCGATGCTGTGATTGGACATCATTTCCAGTGCCTTTATCAAGGCGGAGTGGTCCCACTCGCTGCCACCATTGGCTGCACAGCTGTTGAAAAGCTCCTGTGCCGTTGCCGTGTTGGGTAGGGCAATCCCAGCCTGTTTGGCATTGGACAGTGCCAAATCGAGGTCTTTCTGATGCAGCTTGATACGGAAGCCGGGATCAAAAGTACGTTTGACCATGCGTTCGCCGTGCACTTCAAGAATCTTGGAAGAAGCAAAGCCTCCCATCAGGGCTTTGCGCACTTTTTCAGGGTCGGCGCCCATCTTGCTGGCAAAGACTAGCGCCTCACTGACGGCTTCAATATTCAGCGCTACGATGATCTGGTTGGCAACCTTGCAGATTTGCCCGGCACCCACGTTGCCGACTCGCGTAATGTTCTTTCCCATTAATTCGAAAACGGGGAGCACTCGCTCAAAGCTTTCTTCATCCGCTCCTACCATGATGGTCAGGCTGGCTGCTTTGGCGCCCACTTCACCGCCTGAAACTGGGGCATCCACATAATGGCAGTCCAGTGCCTGAATCTGTTTGGCGAATATTTTTGTGTCCATAGGAGAAATAGAACTCATGTCGACCACTGTTTTTCCGACGCTTAATCCACTTGCGACACCATCTTGATCAAATAGCACCGATGCAACGTGTGATGTTTCGGGAAGCATCAGGATTATGATGTCAGATCTTTGTGCGACTTCCACAGAACTCTGACAGGCGATGCCGCCTGCATTAGTCATTTCTTCAGGAACGCCTGATCGGCTGTGCAGATAAACCTCGTAGCCTGCTGCTATAAGGTGCTTTGCCATGGGTTTCCCCATGATGCCCATGCCGATAAATCCTATTTTTGTCATCGTAATTAACCCTGTCAGATAGTCTGAATTAGTATTTGTTTCTTAAGTCTAAAGTGGCCTTTCGCAGTAGACCCTGGTCGCTGCCAACTGCGACAAGACTCATGCCCATGTCAATATAGCGCCGGGCATCGCTTTCAATCGGTGCCAGTATGCCGACCGCTTTGGAGGCAGCCTTGGCTGCCTCGACAATATCACTGATGGCTTCCTGCACCTCCGGGTGAGCAGGGTCATTGAGGTGGCCAAGGCCGGCAGCCAGATCTGAGGGGCCTATAAAAACAGCATCAATGCCATCGACCGCCAGAATCTCAGCAAGATTATCAATAGCCTGTCGTGATTCGATCTGGACTATCAGGCAGATATTCTGGTTTACCTTTCCAAAAAAGTCGGGCTCTGTGCCGTAGCGGTTTCCCCGCATGGATACAGAGATACCGCGTATTCCTTCGGGTGGATAGCGGGTAGCACGTACCGCCAGCCGGGCATCTTCCCCCGAGTCAATAAAAGGGATGAGGAAGTTGTAAAAGCCTGCATCCAGCAGGCGTTTTAGCAACACCGGATCATTCCATTCTGGCCGGACCACCGGTGCACTAGTGCTGTCCTTCAGAGCCATCAGCTGCACAATCAAGGAACTCAGGTCATTGGGTGCGTGCTCCGCATCCAGCACGATCCAGTCAAAACCGGCTAGACCGAGAATTTCAGCAGTAATCGGGCTTGTTAGTGCGGACCAGCAACCAATCTGCACTTCACTTTGCTGGAGTCGAGCTTTAAACGAGTTGGGTATCGGCTTGTAGGGGGTGGTGTTGCTCATCGGTGTCCAAGCTAATAAAAATGAAAGATGAGGTCATCGTACAACTTAAGAAAAGAAATCTCAATCTATTGAGATTAGGGAGATAACGGTGTTCAGGTAGTCCCCTGACCGGTTTTGCGTTTTAAGTACTGTAGTCGCTCACGACTGTTGGTCAGGTGCAGTCTCATCGCGGCACTGGCATCCTCTGCATCACCACGTGCGATAGCGGCATAGATATTCTCATGTTCCAGATTGATCTTGGTCAGGTAGTCAGATTGATTCTTGTTGGAGAGTTTCGCCATGTTAATACGTGAGCGAGGTACCATGACAGAACCCAGTTTTTTCAGGGTTTCGGCGATGTAGCGATTTCCGGTAGCCATTGCAATTTGCAGGTGAAAATCGATATCCATAGCCGCGCCATCTTCGCCGGTATGTTGTACTTCCAACAGTTTTTTCAGGGCTTTTCCCAGCACTTGCAGCTGTTCCTCCGTGCGTCTTCTGGCTGCCAGTCTGGCAGCCTCAACTTCAAGCCCTATGCGCATTTCCATGATATCGATGACATCTTGTAGGGTTGAAATGGCACTGGATTCCAGTTCGAGGTTTGCGCTGAGTGGTTTGTTCAGGACAAAGGTGCCGATCCCATGCAGGGTTTCAACCAGTCCAGCAGCCTGCAAGCGTGAAATAGCTTCCCTGACCACAGTACGGCTGACACCTTTTTTTTGCATGATGCCGGATTCAGTGGGTAGTTTGTCGCCGGCCTTGAATTTTCCTTCATCAATTTCCTGAGAAATTTCTGCTACAAGCTTTTCGGCCAGGGTTCTGTAGCGTTTTGCTTTGGGAGTTTTCTTACTGACTTTCATTAAAACATATCTGCACGTATCGACTGACATGAGCATAGCATTCTTGACGGAAGTCGCCCAGCTAGGAATCACTAGTACAGAGTTTAGCAAGAGCCAAAAATTGTTCCTGGGTTTTCTTGGAGGGGATATTGAGATTCCTTCAGCCAGGTTGTACGATGTCTTAATTATAAAAGACAACAAAAGGTTCTTCGGAGCCTGGCCGAAAAAATGTCTCAGGAACATAGCTTGCCAGAAGATAAGCCGCTTAATCAGCAGAATCTGGATTCAGCCGTCGCCAAGGTCAAACGTCATACCCTTCCGCTGTTCGTTATCATGTTTATTACCGCCTACATTGACCGAGTCAATGTAGGTTTTGTTCGCAGCTATCTGGAAGTTGATCTGGGCATTGGTGCTGCCGCCTTTGGATTTGGAGCTGGTCTTTTTTTTGTTGGTTACGCCCTTTTCGAAGTTCCGTCCAATTTGCTGCTGGGGAAAGTAGGTCCGCGCTACTGGATGACACGCATCATGTTTACCTGGGGACTGATAGCTATAGGCATGGGCTTTATTCAGGGTCAGAGCAGTTTTTATGTCCTGCGTTTTTTACTGGGAGTGGCTGAAGCTGGTTTTTTTCCGGGAGTGGTGTACTTTCTGACACGGTGGTTACCCCACGAAGAACGTGGTAAGGCCATGGCGATATTTTTAAGTGGTTCTGCCATTGCCTCCATTCTGGCTGGACCGGTGACGGGGGTTCTGCTCACGATAGAGGGCATGGGGCTGTCTGGCTGGCAATGGATGTTCATCATTGAAGGCAGCTTTGCCCTATTGCTCTGTCCCTTGGCCTGGTCACTGCTGCCGGGCTCTGATGCCAATGTCAGTTGGCTGAGTGAGGCAGAAAGGCAGGCACTGCTCAGTAAAATTGATTCAGAACATGCAAGCAAGGTTTTGGCTTCCAGACCCTCTATCTGGAAATTGCTGCTTGACAGACAGATCATCGTGTTTTGTGTGATCTATTTTTGCATCAGCGCGACGATTTATGGGGTGACATTTTGGTTGCCCTCCATCATTCGTGACTTTGGTATAGATAACACTATTACCATCGGGTTTCTTAATTCCGTTCCCTGGCTGGTGTCGATTGTTTCCATGTATATTTTTGCGCTGCTTGCCTCACGCTATCGCTGGCAGCAGGCCTGGGTCTGCACGGCCTTTGTTATTTCCGGCATTGGCTTAATCGTAGCCGCCCAGGTTTCGCCATTCATGGCCTATATCGCCCTGTGCCTGTCGGCAATCGGGTTTAAGGCTGCTTCGTCACTTTTCTGGCCGATTCCACAAGCCTATCTAGACCCTAGGATTGCAGCAGCAATTATTGCACTGATCAATTCAATCGGAAGTCTGGGCGGTTTCGTGGCACCAGCAGTTTTCGGCATTATTCAGGAAAGGACGGGTTCAGTTTCCGGCGGACTGAGTACCTTGGGTATCGTGGCGCTTATTGCGGGTGTAATCATTTTTTTGACCCCCAGATCCCTCAAACAGGGTGGTGCGGAATAGATGGCTGACATAAAAATCAGTGAGATAAAAGTTACCCCTATTGCCTTTAGAGATCCGCCCCTGCTGAATGCGAGCGGAATTCATGAACCTTATTCCCTGAGGTCTATCATAGAAGTGGTCGCTGATAATGGCTTGACCGGTCTGAGTGAGACCTACGGTGACAGCAATGTACTCAGTGCCTTGCAGGCTATTGGTCCTACCTTGAAAGGGATGAGTATCCATGATCTCAATGGTCTGAGATCTCGGGTAAAAACACAGGCGCTCAAGTTGCAGCCAACCAGCGTTGGAATCGACCTAGCACCTGGTTCCCAGCCAGCCAAGATTTCAGTCAATGCTTATTCTGCCTTTGAAGTGGCCCTGCTAGATCTGCAAGCACGCCAGCTAGAGCTGCCCTTGGCTTCTCTACTAGGTGGAGCAGTCAGGCATGAAATACCCTTCAGTGCCTATCTGTTTTTCAAATACGCTGAGCATATTGATCAACCCTACACGGCTGATTCCTGGGGGGAAGCACTTACCCCGGCACAAATTGTTGAGCAGGCCAGGCGCATGATCAGCCTCTACGGTTTTAAAAGCATTAAACTCAAGGCTGGCGTATTGCAGCCGGTGCTTGAGGCCGACTGTATCAAGGCTCTTAAACGAGCATTTCCCGAGTGTCCGCTGCGAATCGATCCAAACGCCAACTGGTCATTGGAAACTGCTGTCCGGATTGCCGAGCAGATCAGTGAGCAACTCGAATATTATGAAGACCCCGTTCCAGGCCTCAAAGGTATGGCAGAACTGCACCAGGCGACGGGGGTACCATTGGCGACCAATATGGTTGTCACGGATTTTGACGAACTGCGCCGTAGTATTGCCTCAAATGCTGTACAGATTGTCCTGTCGGATCACCATTACTGGGGCGGATTGCGCGATACGCTTCAGCTGGCCCGCATGTGCCAGACCTTTGGTTTGGGCATTTCCATGCATTCAAATTCACACCTGGGAATCAGTCTGATGGCGATGAGTCACGTGGCTGCCGCCTGTGAAAATCTCAGTTATGCCTGCGATACCCATTATCCATGGCAGGAGGCGGACGATGAAGTTATTCTGGGTGGCAAGGTCCCTATTCAAAATGGGTGTGTGCAGATAACCGATGCACCGGGTCTGGGTGTGGACCTGGATAAAGAAAGACTTGAACAGCAGCATCAACTGTATCGAGCGATTGATATCAGAAGTCGGGATGACGGCGCCCAGATGCAAAAATACGATCCACAATGGCAGGCGATCAAACCACGTTTCTAGTGCTTTGTTCATTTCTGCCTGATTAATAAGGGAAATACCGGAGGCAATATGAAAAAAATAATAATGACCTGCATTACGATCATGGTGAGTCTGGGCTTAATTAGCCTGGTTAAGGCAGACATCCAGCCCGCATCGCGCCCTGATCCGGTGGCCGTGACGCGCGAAGCGGCCAATGGCTTGCCCACTCATACCGTGTTCAGGCCGGCAGACCTGAGTGTTTATGAAGATAATGAATTGCCAGTGGTCATATGGACCAACGGTGCCTGTCGGCCATCGCATTATGGTTATATCGGCTATCTGAGTGGTCTGGCGCAGGGCGGTTATATCGTGGTTGCTTTCGGCGGTATCAATGAAACAGATACGGTTGGTCAAACCGAACAGCCACAGCGTTCACTGGCTGTCATGGACTGGCTGCAAAGCGATCAGGCTCAGCGGCAATTTAAAGGTAAACTCGATAGCACCAGAATCGCAACATCAGGCACCTCCTGTGGTGGCCTGGAAGCACTGCTGGCAGCAGCCGACCCACGTGTGGATGCGGTGCTGGCGCTTAATACTGGTTTTTTTGAGAGTACAGACCGTCTCAGAAGTTCACTGGCGGATATCGATAATGTCAGCGTGCCCATTTTTCTGATTTATGGTGGTCCTGATGACATTGCAGCACCCAATGCGATTGCCAACTATGAACGCAGCTATGCTCCCTTTGTCCTGGTGTCAGCCAATGGTGCTGGGCATAATGGGCTGACCTTCGGTATCTGGGAGGGTGATTCGGATATGGGCATTCTCATTGAATCCATTAATATCGGCACCACCTGGCTGGATTATGCGCTCAAGGGGGATCATGACGCCGGACAAAAACTGCTGGCGGAAGATTGCTACTACTGCCAGATGGATATTTTTGAGGTAAAAAGCAAAGGATTCTGAGCACGCTCAAGCTCAAGCCGTATCTACTCAATCACCGGATTTTACGATGAGGTGCGGTTAGTGCGGCTTCACAGCCCACAGGACTGGAAAATGCAGACTAACGACATTAATCATAAGGCAGTGCTGAGTCCGGATACCCGCTACCGTTGGGTGATGCTGGCTGCACTTTTTATTATTACTACCATCAATTATGCCGACCGAGCAATCCTGTCCATCGCCGGACCGGCCATTGCCGAGGAGCTGCAATTTACCCCTGTTGACATGGGCTATATATTTTCAGCCTTTGCTTGGTCCTATGTTATCTGCCAGCTGCCCGGTGGCTGGCTGCTGGACCGCTTTGGTTCCAAGCGGGTCTATTTCTTCAGCATCTTCTTCTGGTCACTTTTTACCTTCATACAGGGAACAATCGGCTTTCTGGCCGGAGGCATCGCGGTGATCAGCCTGTTCCTGCTGCGCCTGCTAGTGGGTGCGGCTGAGGCGCCTTCCTTTCCTGGCAACAGCCGAATCACCCAGTCCTGGTTTCCGACCCGTGAGCGGGGAAGGGCAGCAGCCATCTTCAATTCGGCCCAGTATTTTTCGACAGTTATTTTTGCGCCCTTCATGGGATGGGTTGTCTTCAATTTTGGCTGGCAGGCCGTTTTCTTTGTGATGGGCGGTCTGGGGCTGCTGATGGCCTTTGCCTGGTTGAAAGTGGTCTATGGTCCATCCGAGCATCCGAAAATTGGCCCCGGGGAACTTGCCTATATCGAGGCTGGCGGTGGTCTTACCAGACTGGATGACCCTGAGCAGAAAAAACAGAAAGCGGAGATCGACACCCTGGGGATTATCAAGCAGTTGCTTAAAAACCGAATGCTGCTCGGTGTCTATATGGGGCAGTATTGCATTACCACACTCACCTATTTTTTCCTGACCTGGTTCCCGGTCTATCTGGTCAACGAACGCGGTATGACCATACTAACAGCAGGCCTGATCGCCTCACTGCCGGCCATTTGCGGTTTTATCGGCGGCATCAGTGGTGGCTGGTTTTCAGACAAGCTGATGAGCCGTAACTTCTCGCTGTCCGTTGCCCGTAAAGCGCCGATTGTGCTGGGCATGCTCCTGTCTATGAGCATGATTGTCTGTAACTATGTTGAGCAGGATGCGCTGGTGGTTGCCTTTATGTCGCTGGCCTTTTTTGGTAAAGGTGTTGGCGCACTGGGTTGGGCAGTGGTTTCCGATACGGCGCCAAAGGAAGCAGGGGGACTTAGTGGTGGCCTCTTCAATACCTTTGGCAATATTGCTGGCATCACCACACCAATCATCATCGGTTACATCGTTGCTTACACCGGTTCCTTTGCCGGTGCGCTGGTCTTTGTGGCAGCCAATGCTGCCGGCGCCATATTCTGCTATCTGTTTGTGGTGGGTGATATTCAGCGGGTCCATCTGGATGATGCCCTTGTGGAGACCACTGAAGAAAAGCCTGCCTGATGAATAAAGAAACCCTACATAAATCCACCCCAGTTATTGTTGAAATGCGCGTCATTCCGCTTGCCGGCGAAGACAGCATGTTGCTTAATCTGAGCGGTGCCCATGGCCCTTATTTCACTCGTAATCTGCTCATACTCAAGGACAGCGCTGGTAATACCGGGCTGGGTGAAGTGCCCGGTGGGGAAGCGATACGCGATACTCTGGATCGTTCGAGTGAACTGATCCTTGGACAGGCGCTGGGCGATTACAATGCCGTTCTTAAAAGTATAAAGACCCAGTTTGCCGACCGCGATGTCGCCGGGCGTGGGCTGCAAACCTTTGATTTACGCATCACCATTCATGTGCTGACAGCGGTCGAAAGTGCCTTTCTGGATTTGTTGGGCCAGTTCCTGGAACTGCCTGTCGCAGCGCTGCTGGGTGAGGGTATCCAGCGTCGTCAAATACCGGTGCTGGGTTATCTTTTTTATATTGGTGATCGTCATAAAACGGATCTGAACTATCGCAGTGAAGCATCAGCTGACAATGATTGGTTTGCCATTCGCAATGAAGAAGCATTGAGCCCCGACGCGGTAGTCAGACTGGCCAGGGCAGCTTTTGAGCGCTATGGCTTCAGGGATTTCAAACTGAAGGGCGGGGTGCTGGCTGCTGAGACAGAAATGGAAGCCGTAATTGCCCTGCATGAAAGTTTTCCGCAGGCACGCATTACACTGGACCCCAACGGGGCCTGGTCGCTTAAAGAAGCCATCCAGCTTTGCCGGGACAAGCATGCCGTACTCGCCTATGCGGAGGATCCCTGTGGTGCCGAGCAGGGATTTTCTGGTCGGGAGATTCTGGCTGAATTTCGCAAGGCAACCGGCTTGCCGACTGCCACTAACATGGTGGCTACAGACTGGCGCCAGCTTGCCCACAGCCTCCAACTGAATGCGGTTGATATTCCACTGGCTGATCCGCATTTCTGGACCCTGCAGGGCTCGGTGCGGGTATCTAAAATCTGCCAGATGCACGGACTGACCTGGGGTTCACATTCCAATAATCATTTTGATGTTTCGCTGGCCATGTTTACCCACGTTGCAGCTGCTGCGCAGGGGAAAATCACCGCCATCGATACACATTGGATCTGGCAGGATGGTCAGTGCCTTACAGAGGAGCCTTTACAAATTATAGATGGTGAAATCGCCCTACCGGAAAAACCGGGCTTGGGTGTTGAGCCGAATTTTGAAAACATTGAAGCGGCCCATCAGCTGTATCTTGAGCATGCCCTGGGTGCGCGTGATGATGCCGCAGCCATGCAATACCTGATTCCGGGCTGGATCTTTGATCATAAAAAGCCCTGCCTGCTCCGCTAGGCATAATTTTGCCAATTAGACCTTGCCAGCCAGCTTCAAACTATTAACACTAAGCCCTTGTTATTGACCCTTACTGAAAACTTCACATGAGCATGGATTCTTCTCCCTTACTAATCAAGATGCATGCAGCCGATAATGTGGCTGTGGTTATCAGCCCCAATGGCTTGGCGGCTGGAACCCGTCTCTATGAGCATATGATTCTGCTGGAGAAAATTCCGCAGGGCCATAAGGTGGCACTGCAGGATCTGGCTGCGGGAGATTCCATCGTCCGCTATAACACCACCATCGGTTTTGCCACCGAAGCCATTCCAGCCGGTAGCTGGGTAAATGAAAAGCGCATGCAGATGCCGCCGGCTCCGGATCTGGAAAATCTGCCGCTGGCCACTATTCCTGATCCAGCACTAGATCCGCTGGAAGGTTATACGTTTGAAGGCTTTCGCAATTCGGACGGGACCGTTGGTACCCGCAATATTCTAGCGATCACTACTACGGTGCAATGTGTTTCCGGGGTAGTCGGCTACGCCGTCAGGCGTATCAAGGAAGAGTTATTGCCGCAGTACCCGCAGGTGGATGATGTGATCTCACTCGATCACAGTTACGGTTGTGGTGTGGCCATTGATGCACCCGATGCCATTGTCCCCATCAGAACTCTACGTAATATCAGTCAGAATCCGAATTTTGGTGGAGAAGTCATGGTGGTCAGTCTGGGCTGTGAAAAACTGCAGCCTGAACGTCTGATGATGTCGGAGCCTCTTAGAATTCTTGAACCAGGGGAAGGAGGCGGTACAGCACAAAGGAATTTGCCTGAGGTGCTGCGCCTGCAGGATCCTGCCCATGATGGCTTCATGTCGATGATTGAGTCCATCATCAACTCTGCCAGAACCCACTTGGAACGATTGAATAGGCGCCGTCGCGAAACGGTACCTGCTGCAGAACTGGTTGTCGGGGTGCAGTGTGGCGGGAGTGATACATTCTCGGGGATCACCGCTAACCCGGCCGTCGGCTTTGCCACGGATTTGCTGGTAAGGGCGGGGGCTACCGTGATTTTTTCCGAGGTAACGGAAGTACGCGATGGTATTGCCCAGCTAACTGCCCGAGCTGCCAACGAGACGGTAGCACGCGATATCATTCAAGAAATGAACTGGTATGACCAGTACTTGAAGAAGGGGCAAGTCGATCGCAGTGCCAATACTACGCCCGGGAATAAGGCTGGTGGGCTATCCAATATCGTTGAAAAAGCCATGGGTTCGATTGTGAAATCAGGTAGCACAGCCATCAGGGCGGTCTTGCCACCCGGCGAGCGTCTCAAGGGTCAGCGCGGGCTGATTTATGCGGCGACGCCGGCCAGCGATTTTATCTGCGGTACCCTACAACTGGCTGCTGGTATGAATCTGCATGTTTTTACCACCGGGCGAGGCACCCCTTATGGATTGGCTGAAGTCCCGGTTATCAAAATGGCAACCCGCACTGAGTTGGCGGAACGCTGGCACGATCTCATTGATATTGATGCGGGACCCATTGCCAGCGGGCAGGCGGGCATCGAAGATATTGGTTGGGAGCTTTTCCATTATCTGCTGGACGTTGCCAGTGGCCGCAAGCGCACCTGGGCAGAAAAATGGCAACTGCACAATGACCTGACCCTCTTTAATCCGGCACCGGTTACCTGATAGAAAGTAAATTACGGGCAGTCAGAAATCTGAATTGCCACCCAGACGAGCAATGAAAGCGCGTTGGCATTCTTCCATGATCTGGAAGTAACGCTGGTAGCGGTTGGCCCCCATGATGAAAGGGTTGGGATCGCCTGGCAGGGCATAGCGCAGCAGCACCTGTCGCCAGATCGCCTGATTATGAGCTGGATGATTGGCTATCAGCACATCAACGCCGGCTTCATCCGTTATCTCACGCCAGCGCTGCAGTGATTCGACATGCAGGCGTGATGACTCGATATCGCGCGCGCCACCCGTGCCGCCGTGAAATCCAGCCATGTGCCTGACGCCATTTTCATAAACCGGAAAAATAGTGCCCAGGGTACCCGGTGAATGTCCCGGTACCACATGGAATTCCATGCTGGTATCCCCCAGTGTGATCACATCGCCATCGCTCACCACAATATCGCGCAAGGGCGCTGCCATGTCAGCAGCGCGACCAGTGGGAGAGGCATCCTCAGCGATTTCGTTCCAGTCGATGGCGGAGGAAATAACCCGTGCATCATAGGTGTCTTGGAGGTACCTGGCTCCGCCCCAGTGATCGCCATGGCCATGGGTGATCACCACGTAGCGGATATCTGCCGGATCCAGTCCCAGTTCCAGCATATTAGGAATAAGGATGTCGCGGGCTTCATCGGAATTATTGAGTGCATCAAAAACGATTAGCCCTTCGCTGGTTTCCAGTACATGGGCTGATACGGCATTCTGGCCGACTGAGTAAAAGTTATCAAACATCCGGGTTGCCGGGATGATACCGTTATGCTGAACACCACGAACCAGGGTTGAATCGAGGGGGCTGACCATGCAGCGCCAGAAAAAATCGCCAATCAAATCTTCTCCGGCAATATCCCGGGCACGGGATAGGTGACGGGCAAGAGCTTCTGTATCTTCGTTGGGGTAGGCATTAAATCTCGGATAGTCCTGCGGATCACTTTGCGAAAAGCCGACTGTACTTGCGACGGACAGGAGTAGGGCCAGGCTGTTATTTTTAATGACGGTGTTCATGAGATCTCCCGAAACTGAGGTTCGCGCTTAAGTTTTCAAGTCATCGTATAACCTAAGTCCACTTATCACAATATTGCAGAGGGTTTAAATCAGCATGCTATTGACGTCCGGGGCGAGTTCGAAGTATTTCTCCCATAACTGATTTAATTCTAATCAGCTCATTGCCTTCATGCTCGATATAATAATTAAAGGTGCCGTTATATATACCATCTTAGAATATAAGAAACTTATATCTATCAATTGTAATTAAGATATTCTCGAGTTATTTTAGCCGCAAAAGATTCTAATAAGGACGCTGAAATGGCTTATATGGTATGCCTTTGACGCGAAGCGTTGAAGTATCTGATATGCAGTTGGATGATATTATTGCCTATCTAACACGTAATAATAACCGCTAGGTATCAACGAAATTTCTAGCTTTCGGTTTTTTATTTCTGACATCGTCAACTGAGGACAAAAATAATGAAAAAAACAATAGCAGCCTCAATTTCCTGCGCTTTTATTAGTTCGGCATTAGCTCATCACAGTAATGTCGGGCTCTTCGATACCGAGCAAACTATCGAGCTTGAAGGAACCATTCGCGCTGTATCTTGGCGTAATCCCCACGGTTTTATTGTTTTCGATGTGGAAGATGAAGCAGGCAATACCGTTCAATACAGTGCCGAAACGGCAGCCATAAGTGTCATGAGAAACCGGGGTATCACCGGTGATGCCATTCAGGTTGGTGAAAGGGTCACGGTTGCAGGTTCACCATCCATGCGGGGGCGCAATGAAATTCTGGCCCGCAACATACTATTATCCAGTGGTTATGAATTCGATTTTGGTAACCGCTCTCCTTATTTTTCGGCAGGCAAGGCTGGCAACCTGGTGGGATATCTCGATGAAGAAAATGATGCCGTAATCGAGCAGGCTATTGCCAACGCGGATGGTATTTTTCGAACTTGGAGTACCATCATGAGTGACCGAACGGCTTTCCCTATGTTTACCGGAGGCTACCCCCTGTCGGAAGAAGGTGAAGCGTATCTGGCGCAATGGGACCCTGCAGATAATGAGCTCTTGCAGTGTGGATCCAAGGGCACACCGCTCATCATGATGACGCCTTTTCCCATCGAGTTTGTCGAAGTCGGCGACACCATCGAAATGCATATAGAGGAGTATGACAGTCTGCGCATCATTCACATGGATGAGGATGCGAGTGCTCCCGAAGAGCATTCAAATGTCGG
>JAYQVM010000002.1:0-50768 GCA_038148435.1 Gammaproteobacteria bacterium
CTCGACCGACATGCGCCGTTTTGAAAACCTGCAGATTCTGGGCAACCTGCCCAGTAGACGACTAACTTCATCGCCGGATGGCAAACTTTTCATTACTACCGTCGGCTATATGGAGCTGCGCCCGGAAGTTCAGGACCTGACCAGCTTGCGTGGCAAGGTCCTGCGGATTAACGCCGATGGCTCTATCCCTGCGGATAATCCCTATGTCGGTCTCAAAAATGTCCGTCCTGAAATCTATGCTATCGGGCATCGTGATTCAGATGGCACAATGCTGCATCCTCAGACTGGAGAGCTGTGGACCGTTGAGCATGGACCAATGGGCGGTGATGAACTGAATGTGGTTCGAGCGGGACAAAACAGCGGCTGGCCCTATATTACCTATGGCAAGGAATATGACGGCTCGGAGATCGGTCCCACCCAGTGGCCAGGTGTGGCGCAACCTCTTTATTACTGGTTTCCTTCGCTGGCGCCATCAGGCCTGATTATGGTCGAAAGTGAACGTTTCCCCGGTTGGCAAGGCAATGTCCTGATTGGCTCATTGAGTCCGCCGCAGGGGCGCTTCCTGATTCGACTGGTCATGGATGGTGAGCGGGTGATTGGCGAGGAGCACCTGCTGGTGGATTATGATCGCCGCATTCGGGATATCACTGAAGCGCCCGATGGGACAATCTATCTGCTGACTGATCCGGAAAATGATGCTGATGCTGGTCGGGTCTTCCCAGGAGAAGTCATCCGCCTGCTGCCGCGCTAACTTCGCACCAAATGGATCGGCTGGGATTCATGCCAGAGATGCGCTCGCTTGGCTACCGCATCGGCAGCTAGTGATTCCAGCATGGCTCCTAGCATTCTTCAGTTCAATCCCAGAGAATATCATAGAGCCTGCATTTGCCCATAACGTTTGGGCTTAGAAAGCCTCGGGATGGCCTGAACAAGGGCTGAATACGGTCTGCCCAGGGGCTTGAAAGAGAGGCAGTTTCTTCATAAATACGATAATATCGAGGCTGTTCTAAAAGTACTTTAACTAGGAATCCGGCAACTATCATGAAGACATTGACAGCATTTTTCCTGACCCTGTCAGTGCTGAGCCTGCTCTCAGCCTCAAGTCTTCTTGCGCAGGAGAAAAGTCCTACAGCCGACGCGGCAACGCAGCTTGATCAAAGCGCTGCCCTCGAGCCGCAAGCGGAAACCGCCCCCACACCAGCAGAGGGCGACAATGCCCCGTCCGTTACCAACAATGAAGATTTCAATCCCAGTGTACAGATATCTGAAGACCTGTCCGTCTCTTTTCCTGTTGATATCTAAGGAAGCCCTATGAAACAACAAGGCATCATTTCCGATTTTGTCTATCAGGTCTTTGCCCTGATTATTTCGGTCATTTTTGTTCACGCTGTTTATGTTGCCGTGATCCGTCCAAGTGCCGAAGCCATCATGGCCCAACAAAGCGCTATGCAGGAAGCTAACCCTGATTATGTGCAAGAGCGCTCTTTGTATGTTGTCATGCGCGATTATGAACAGGAAACTTGTATCATCCTGATGTTCTGGGCCCTGTCTATTATCGGGCTGAAGGTATGGCGTAACCGCAAGGAAAACAACCTGCTACAGCGCCCCTTGTTGAATGTGTCAGAAGGCATGAGCATTCTGCCTGAAGATGCTCGTAACTTCGCCCGTCCAGTTCAGGCCCTGCACCCTGAGGAACGGGAATTCCTATTGCCTAGGGCGCTCTTGTCTGCTCTGCAGCGCTTCAATACCACACGCAGCATCCAAGATGTCTCGAGTGTGGTTAAGGATGTCTGTAACTCCGAAGCTGAACGCCTGGAAAGTGAGCTTACTATTGTGCGTTATATTGCTTGGGCCATTCCCTCCATCGGTTTTTTGGGAACCGTTCGCGGCATCGGGGAGGCGTTGGGTCAGGCACAGAGTGCTGTCAGTGGCGATATTCTTGGGGTCACCACCTCTCTGGGGGTGGCCTTCAATTCAACCTTTATTGCTCTGGTTGTCAGTATCATCATCATGTTTGTCCTTTACCAGTTACAACTTCTGCAGGACCGCCTAGTGCTTGATACCCAGGACTATTGTGACAACTATCTTATTCGGCATATGCAGGTTCCCGATCATGATGATGATTAAGCCATATGACTTCGCTGATTGAACTGCATGACCGTAATATTCGCATCAGCTCGCCGCAGGGCTTATTGCTACAGAGCCCTGGCTTTGCCAACACGGCCAGCAAAGTGCCGGTCTTCGGCAAGGAGGCCCAAGAAATAACCCGATTGCACCCGCAGGAAAACTTCAATCAATTCTGGTTCCAGCTCAGCCTTGACCCTTTGGTTAACAAGAACAAACATTTTCGCCACCAGGCCGATCTGGCCTATGGCCATTTAAATAGCCTGCTCACCCAACTGAAACTGGCAGGAGAGGCCATCTTCGCAGTACCCAGTCATTACAGTCCCAATCAACTTGCAACGCTGCTGGGTCTGGTCAAACACTGCCCGGTTGATGCCGCCGGCCTGGTGGATCTGTCCCTACTGGCATTGGCGCAATTGAAGGAGCATCAACATTCCGTATTTATGGATGTCCAGTTACATCAGATCGTCCTGACTCGCGCCTCTCGGCATGAAGGAGAAATTGTTCGTGAAAAGGTGATTTCAGTTCCAGGAGCCGGACTACTAGCTTTACAGGATGCTTGGGTCAATACCATCACGGATGCCTTTATCAAACAAGGCCGCTTTGATCCGCTGCACAATGCCGATACCGAACAGTACATGTATAACGAGTTACAAAACTGGTTAAGCCGCCTCAACAGCGAACAGGAAATTCTACTGGAGATTAACAACAAGGGAACTATATATCAGGCCAACCTAAGCCTGAAAAACATTGAGCAGCGCGCCCAGAATATCTACAAGCGGGTTGCCCAGGAGCTAGACGCCATGGCTTTAGAAGACAGCGCTGTCTTTGCCCTGGCGCGATTCGCTGAAATGCCTGGTATCACTCAGGCATTACCCGATATCCAGGCTGTGCCGGAAGAGCGCTTGGCCGAAAACGCTTATGAGCATCTAAATCTGATCAAGGCTGAGGCTGACGCCATCAAGCTGGTCGCACGGCTGCCTCTCTCTCAGGGGCAACGCCCGATGGGTTACCAGACCCCTGCCAAATCACGCCCCTCTCACTTTTTATACCAGCACAAGGCTTATGCACTGCCCAAGCTAGACCTGCCTGAATTAAAGCTCAGCACGCCGATTAGAGTAAGTTTGCAGGAGCAGTGCTATTGGCTTCATAATATTCCAGAGCTGGACTTACAGTTAAATGGCGCCCCCGTGAACGAGCCTGCCATTCTGAAAGTAGGTGACTGCCTAAAGGTAAACAATAACTTAACCATTGAGTTTATCCAGGTGCAGTAATGGCGAAGGACAAACATAGCAAACGTAATTTTAATCCGATGAGCCTAGCTTTTCTGGACGTTATGTCCTGCGGCTTTGGCGCTGTCGTACTGATCTTCCTCATACTGGACCACAATACTCAAAATGCCACCAACGTGTTGGACCCCCGCATGGCAGCAGAAATCAACCTGCTGGAAGAACAGATCCTTAACGGTGAAGCGGGCCTGGTGAGGGTTCGCAATACCTTATCAGATGTAGACCTTCAGGTTGTAGAAGCTCAGGGTTTAGCACGCTCCATTGAAGAGGAAATTGATAATTTTATGGATCGGCTTCGGGAGCTGGAGGAGAACAACAGTTCCGGCGAAGATGAGATCATGCGCCTAGAACAAGAAATTGCCGCACTGGAAGCCGAGCTGGAAGATCTGCGAGAAGCCGAAGACCAGTTCACCGGTAATAATATCCGTCAGTTTGTTGGTGATGGTAACCGGCAATACCTGACTGGCCTGATACTGGGCGGCAATCGCATACTTCTGCTGGTAGATATGTCGACCAGTATGCTAGATGACACCATCGTTAATATTATTCGCCGTCGAAATATGTCTGATGATGCCAAGTTGAATTCCGATAAATGGCAAAGCGTCCAGAATACGATTGACTGGCTGACCACGCAATTACCTCCACCCAGCCAGTATCAAATTTATGCTTTCAGCGAAGGCGTCAGCCCGCTGATACCGGGAACGATGGGACAGTGGCTGGAAGTCGCTGACGAGGTTCAGCTAAGTGAAGCAGTGGAAAACTTGCAGCTCATGATTCCTGAGGGGGGAACCAATCTGACAGGTTTATTCCAGGCTGTACAGGGGCTCTCGCCGCTGCCTGATAATATTTTTTTGATCACGGATGGCCTGCCAACCCGAGATAATCGGGCCCCGCGCAACAACATCATTTCCGGTCGAGACCGGGAACGCCTGTTTGAGCAGTCAATGGAGTTTCTCCCCGCCGGGATTCCCGTGAATGTCATCCTGATGCCGCTGGAGGGAGACCCCATGGCCGCATCTTATTATTGGCAGTTAGCTGTCGCTACTGGCGGATCTTTCATGAGTCCTTCGGAAGACTGGCCCTAGGTGCAACCATGGCAAAACGACGCGACAATGACTCCTTTAATATCGCTTTCCTAGATGTGATGTCCTGCGGCTTCGGGGCCATGATTCTGCTGCTGATGATTACCCGGGTGACCTCGCCAGTTCCGCTGGAAGTCACCGAGGATAGTAGTAGCGGCTCTGTGATGGATCTACAGGAACAATTGTTCGAAATTCGCGGAGAGACTAACATCCTCAACCGTGAACTTAATGCGAAGCATGAACAGCTGTCCGTTCATGAAGAGCAGATTGCACGCCTTCGCCGGGAGCTCAGTTCGCTGGAAGATCAGCTGAGCAATTCTTCCGACCAGTCATCCGTCAATGCCATTCTGGAAGGACAGCTGGCACTGGCCAGACAACAGCTGACGGAGGAAATGCAACGACTTCAGGCCAATCAGGGGAACCTGCGCCTCACAGAGTCGGTCGGCGGCGTTCCTGTCGACAGTGAATATATTATTTTTATTATTGATACCTCCGGCAGTATGTATAACTACAGCTGGTCACGCATGCTGGAGGTGTTTATTGACACCCTCGACATCTACCCTGAGGTCAAAGGCATTCAGGTGCTCAATGATATGGGTGAGTATATGTTCAATACCTTCCGTGGTGACTGGATTCCCGATACCCCGGCACGACGTTCTGCCATTATTCAGCGGCTGCGAACCTGGAACCCCTTTAGTAACAGCAGCCCAGTAGAAGGCATCACCTATGCCATTAATACCTTCTATGAGCCAGATAAAAAAATCAGCATTTATGTGCTCGGCGACGAATTTTCCGGCAATTCCATTGCTGACGTTGTCGATACTGTTGACAGAATCAATCGTGCCGATGCCCGAGGCAATCGCCTGGTACGTATCCATGGAATTGGTTTCCCCGTGCAATTTGCCCAACCACGCATGTTCCAGACCACTGGTATTCGCTTTGCTGCGCTGATGAGAGAGCTAGCAAAACGCAATGGTGGAACCTTTGTCGGCCTAAGCGATTTTTACTGAGCCAAACCCCAACAAGTGTTGATGTATTGGTAAACTGGAGTAATATTGGAGCCTAGCGAATATCCATAGCCGCGCTTTCCTCTCCAAAAGGATCAGGCAAAATGCGGGAAATGATGATTTTAATGATGAGCAGCCTTAAACACATGTTTACCGGGTTCAGGTTTTTGGCCCCTGTTGTTTTATGCAGCCTTTTGCTGGGTTGCTCTGTCAGCGTTATCGAAATCAGCGGTAACTACCCCTCACCTCTGGTGACTCAACTGCCTCTGACTCTCGGTGTGATTTACGACGACAATTTCACTAACTACAGCTTTACTGAAATTGATGAATATTCCGGCGAGGATCAGTACATCATCAATAGTGGGACGACTCAGGTTCAGCTATTCAATACTATACTGCCCGCCGTATTTTACGAGGTGGTCTTTCTTGACAATTTAGAGGATGTTGCATCCCATCCGGGACTGGACATGGTCTTTCAGCCTGCCATCGAGGAATTTCAGGTCGGCCTGCCCCAAAAAACCCGGCTGGACGTTTATGAAATTTGGGTAAAATATAACATGCGCCTGTCGGCTCCCGATGGGGCTTCGATTGCCGATTGGGTTATGACCGCCTATGGGAAGTCTCCGCAGGAAACATTTGGCTCGGTGGATGCCGGGGTTAATGAGGCGGCTGTGGAAGCTTTCCGGGATCTGGCGGGCACGTTTTCACTGGGCTTCACAAGCATCCCTGAAGTCAACGATTGGTTACGCAGCAATAACATGCTTTAGCTGCCAGCAGGCTCTTTGTGATCCATCACAAATTCCTCAGCGTAAAAAATTAAGTAGTCTATTACTGCATTTGCAGGAGTGTCAGCATGAAAACGGTCAATCTCTTATTGAAAGCCTTTCTGGCTGGAGGCTTACTATTGCTAATAAGCGCCTGTACTACAACCGAAATTGATGAATTCCGCCAGTCCTCAACAAAAATTGAGGAAGATTCTAGCATTGTCATTCTCGGTCGTAGACAGAGCAACGCCTATGAGACTGAGGAGAATTTTGTACAGTGTGTTGGCAATGTAGTTGCCTCAGGTTCAGATGGTATCAACGTCATCCCTGAACCGCTCTTTCTGGATGAAATGTTTCCTTTTTTCGAGCCGCGAATGGCTCCGATGCGTACCGATCATCTTGCCCAGTTAATGCAGCAGGAAGAAGCAGCCAAGAAATTTGAAGATTTTGGTGTTAAATACATTGTCTGGCTGGATGGTCAGACTCAGCGCTCCGGGGAAACAGGCTCTCTTTCCTGTGTCATTGGTCCTGGCGGTGGCGGATGCTTTGGTTTTGGCACCTGGGTCGATGACTCCAATTTTGAAGCCGAAATATGGGATTTGGATAATCTCAGCACAGCCGGCGCTATCAGTGCAGACGCCAATGGACAGTCCTATGTGCCGGCTATAGTTTTGCCTATTCCTCTGTTGGCCAGAGTTGAGACCAGCGCCTGTAGTGGTCTGGGAGAGCAGCTCAAAACCTTCCTTCGTGGCAATGCCTAAGCTTAAGCCAGCCATTAAAGTGGACTTGTTTTAAGCCAGTATTCAGCTTCAAATAAGATATAATAAAACCATGAAATGCTTGGCTCGACCTCACCATATTAGCAAAGCTCTTTCCATTCATACCTTAATTGGGACCTTAACTTGCGTCATGGTCCTTAGTGCCTGTGCCGTCAACCCAACCGGGGGAGTCGATTTCGTCACCATGAGCGAAAGTCGCGAAATTGAGCTGGGCACCGAACTGCATGAAAAAATGCAGCAAGAAACCCCTCTTTACCGTGATCAGGGCCTACAGGAATACGTCAATGAAATCGGTCAGAAGCTGGCTGCCGTGTCTCACCGACCTGATATTAAATACACCTTTACCGTTGTCGATAGTCCTGATATCAATGCGTTTGCCCTTCCTGGTGGTTTTATTTATATCAACCGGGGACTTATTGCCTACCTTAATTCTGAAGACCAGCTGGCTGCCGTACTGGGACATGAAATCGGCCATGTGACTGCCCGTCATGCCGTCCGCCAGCAGGCCGCTCGACAGACGAACAGTGTAATTGCTGGCGTTGCTGTGATTGCAACTGGAGTTGGCTCCTTGGGTGAAACAACTTCTTTAATTGGTGGTGCTCTGCTCAGCGGTTATGGCAGAGACATGGAACTCGAATCGGACGGTCTGGGAGCAGAATATCTAGCAAATGCCGGCTATGACCCGCTTGCGATGGTGGAGGTCATTGGTGTGCTGAAAAACCATGAAGATTTTACCAAGCGGACCTCATCCGGTGCTGTCAGTTATCATGGTGTGTTTGCCACGCACCCGCGCAATGATACCCGTCTTCAAGAGGTGGTCGGCCGTGCCAGCGAGTTGTCAGAACAGCAGTCCACTGTGGTGGACCCGGCTATTTTTAGGGAAAAGGTAAACGGCCTGGTACTGGGACCAAGCCTGCAGATTGGTGGCAGTGAAGCGCGCAACCGTTATTATCAGAGCCTGCTGAACTATACGATGGTTTTTCCTGATGGCTGGCGTTGGGATGAAACAACTACCCAGTTAAATGCCCGAGATGAAGCTGAGTCTCTGGCCATCAATGTCAGAGTACAGCGCCTGCAACAGATAAAGGAGCCTCGCCTCTTTATTCAGGAGGAGTTAGATGTCGACGAGTTGCAGAAAACGGAAGCCCTCAACCAGTTTGGCCTTCAAGGCTATACCGGGATTAACCCGGCCGACCAGACACGTCTGGCTGTCATCTATTATGGCCCCCGGGCGTTTGTTTTACAGGCCTCCCAAAGTGGCGGTGAAATATCCGAGGAAAATGATGAAATTCTCATGCAGGCAATTCGCAGCTTCCGTCCCATTGCAGCCAATGAGCGCAGTTTTGCTAACCCAGTGAGCATTGAATATGTTCGCTCAGATGGCCGCACTTATGAGCAGCTGGCAGAAGACAATATGTTCGATGAAAATGCAGTTGGTTTGCTTAGGCTCTACAACGCCGACTATCCTCGTGGTCAGCCAGTCGCCGGAGAGTGGATCAAGATCGTTCGCTAGTTCTGCTCATGCGGCTGATGCAGGTCAAACAAGGTCTGGCGATCTAGGTGGGTGAAATTTCCCAACACCATTAAAGCCTGCTTATAATCAAATTAACGATAGGGAAAAAACATGCATGAATGCCCACACTGCAATCAGGAAAGCATCAGCTCAATGCAAAAAGTTCTTGCCGTTTCACCGATTATGGCCACCTGCAAGGTCTGCCGTCGCAAGTCCTATATTCATATCCTTTATGGTTTGATCGCCCTGACGGTATGGATCATCATGACCTGGGCTTTAATCGGCTTGGCTTATTTTTTTCAGATGTCATTTTTACTATTCGGTTCTGTGCCCTCTCTGATCATTGCCATTGAACGTTATCTCATTCAGGCGCCACTATATAAAGCCCTATACTAAGTATGTCTCACTCCACAAAAAAACGGCTTGTAGTCGGCATCAGCGGTGCCTCAGGCGTCATTTACGGTATTGAAACCCTGAGGCAGCTAAGGCAGGTCGGGCTTGAGTCACATCTGGTTGTCAGCAAAGCCGCCATGCAGACTCTAAAACACGAGAGCGATATGAGCTTTAGCGACTTGCAGGCACTGGCCGATGTGGTTTATTCCAATCAAGATATTGGTGCCGCAATTGCCAGCGGCAGCTTTAAAACCGTAGGCATGCTTGTAGCTCCCTGTTCAATTCGCAGTCTTGCAGAAATTGCATCCGGCTTGAGCGCTTCGCTGCTCAGCCGAGCCGCAGATGTAATTCTTAAGGAACGCCGTCGCCTGGTATTGCTCGTGAGGGAAACACCGCTGCACGCTGGCCATCTGCAAAGCATGCTAGATGTAACAAACATGGGCGGGATAATCATGCCGCCAGTGCCGACTTTTTATACAAAGCCACAAAACATTGAAGAAATGGTAAGCCAAACAATAGCCCGCGCTCTAGATCTTTTTGATATTGAAACCACGGCTTTGAAGCGCTGGGATGGCCAAGAGGCTTAAACCACTAGGACAAAAATAAAACAACCGCCAGCTGGCGGGTGTTTTATAAGACAGCCTATTGCGATTACTTGATTTTGGCTTCCGTATAAATCACATGCTTGCGAACAACAGGATCATATTTTTTGATCTCCATCTTGTCCGGCATATTGCGTTTATTTTTATCGGTAGTATAGAAATGACCAGTTTTGGCACTTGATACTAGTCTGATTTTATCTCGCATGACTTTATTCCTGTTTGATGGGCAATGCCTGTTTAAACTTTTACGCCTCTGCCTCGAATATCGACTAACACTGCATCAATACCTCGTTTGTCGATAACGCGCATCCCCTTGCTGGTCAGGCGTAACTTAACAAAGCGTTTTTCGGATTCAACCCAAAACCGGTGAGTATGTAGGTTTGGATTGAAACGGCGACGTGTGCGGTTTTTCGCATGAGAAACATTATTCCCGGTCACAGGTCTTTTCCCGGTTACCATGCATACTCTGGACATTGTTATGGCCTCGTTTTACCTAGTTTCACTTCGCCGGGCGAAGCGCGTTGAATTCTGTAAAAAAAAGAGCTGCGTTTTATACCAGAACGGCCCAGAAATGGCAAGAATTACGCGCAGTTAAAGCGTGCATCGTTCGGCCAGCTAGTTAACTTCCTCATCACCGACATTCAGGTGGCTATGTGTGCGAATGTCCACCAGGCTGTTTGCAACCTGAGCAAAATTGAATATTGATCATCATGCTGCTAGGCTTCTTCAACTTTTTATTGTTCTACATTCACCTTTCCAGACATGCTGAGCCTCATTAATAAAAACATCATCCTGGGTATTACTGGCGGCATTGCGGCTTATAAAAGTGCTGAACTGTGCCGCCTTCTTATTAAGGCAGGAGCTCAGGTGAGAGTTGTGATGACGGATGCTGCCTGTGAATTTATTACCCCACTGACACTGCAGGCATTATCGGGTCATAAAGTGCACAGAGAATTACTGGATGAAGATGTAGAGGCCGCTATGGGACATATTGAGCTGGCTCGCTGGGCCGATCTCATCCTGATTGCCCCGACCAGTGCTGACTTTATGGCACGGCTGGCGCATGGAAAGGCTAGCGATTTGTTAAGCGCGCTTTGTCTAGCCCGGCGATGTCCTCTGGCCATTGCTCCCGCTATGAACCAGGCAATGTGGTCAAAACAAAATACTCAGGAAAATCTCCAGACTTTACAGCAAAAACAGGTGCATATTCTGGGGCCGACTGAAGGCGATCAGGCTTGTGGTGATGTCGGTCCGGGACGTATGCTGGAAGCAGAGGAACTGTGCCAGCTTGCCGCTGGCTTTTTCCAGCAGGGCAGCCTGGCGGGATTAAGCGTCTGCATCAGTGCCGGACCCACCCGAGAAGCAATAGATCCGGTGCGTTACATTAGTAATCATAGCTCAGGCAAAATGGGCTATGCAATTGCTCAAGCTGCCGTTGAAGCAGGGGCCGCTGTCACATTGGTCAGCGGCCCCGTTTCACTGTCAGTGCCAGAATCACTCACGCTAAAGCCGGTGGAAAGTGCTGCTCAAATGCATGCGGCCTGCCTGGACAGTCCCTGCGATATTTTTATCGGCGTGGCTGCAGTCGCCGACTATCGACCTGTGAAGATACTCCCGATCAAGATCAAGAAGTCTGAGTCAAGCATGACTATTAGACTGGAAAAAACGCCGGATATCCTGGCAGACATTGCAGGTCAAGAAAAGCCTCCTTTCTGTGTAGGCTTTGCCGCAGAAACGGAAAACCTAGAAGCGTATGCTCTGGCAAAGTTGCAGGACAAAAGGCTAGATATGATTGTTGCCAATCAGGCCACTGAGACTTTCAATCGGGAAGTGGCCAGCGTTACTGTATACTGGCCTGGCCATAACAAGGCTTTTACAGGCCTGCGTAAAAGCCTCCTAGCGAGGAAACTCATTGAGCTGATCGCAGAATGTTATCGAACTAAAGCCCTCTTATAAGACTGTCATGCCTGAAGTGTGCAAGTGCCGCAATATTCCTTATAATTCATAAAATTCGTAGTAAGTAAGTATTCGCTTATTTTAAGAGTGCCAGCATGACACAGGATTTAAAAACGGCTAGCAACATTGCTGATGTACTGACAGAGGCCCTGCCCTATATTCAGCGCTTTACAGGCAAAACCATCGTCGTCAAATATGGCGGCAATGCGATGATCGATGAAACCCTAAAAAACAGCTTCGCCCGCGATATTGTGCTTATGAAACTGGTTGGGATGCGACCCATTGTCGTGCATGGCGGCGGCCCCCAGATAGGCTCTTTGCTGGCAAAACTCAATATCAAATCTGATTTTGTTGAGGGCATGCGCGTGACTGACAGCGCCACCATGGATGTCGTTGAAATGGTGCTTGGTGGTCTGATCAACAAAGAAATTGTATCCCTGCTAAATAAAAACGGTGGCAAGGCAATTGGCCTGACAGGCAAAGACGGCAGTTTCATCCGGGCAAGAAAGATGAAAATGTCACGCCAGACACCCGAAATGAAGGCCCCTGAAATTATTGATATCGGTCATGTCGGCGAGGTCGATAGTATTGATCCTGAGATTATCCGCTTGATCACACAAAGTGATTTTATCCCGGTAATTGCGCCAATCGGCACCGGTAATGACGGACTTTCCTACAACATAAATGCCGACCTGGTAGCCGGCAAGCTGGCCCAGCTGGTAATGGCGGAAAAATTGATTTTGTTAACCAATATTGCTGGCGTCCAGGACAAGGCCGGCAATATTCTGACCGGTCTCAGTACCACTGAGGTGCAGACCCTGATTGATGATGGCACCATTCATGGTGGCATGCTGCCTAAAATTCGCTGTGCGCTCGATGCTGTAAGTTCCGGCGTTAAAAGCGCCCAGATTATTGATGGCCGTATTCCTCATGCTGTTTTGTTGGAAATTTTCACTGACAAAGGCATCGGCACGCATATCAGCAACCGGCTTGAACAGTGAGCGAAGACTAAAGGGAGGCACCTATGGCAAAACCCGATAAAAACTCCCGCCGCGATCAGATACTTCATGTCTTGGCACAGATGCTTGAAGAAAACCCCGGGGGGAGAATCACCACGGCCACACTTGCAAGACAGGTAGGTGTTTCCGAGGCCGCACTATATCGGCATTTTCCCAGCAAGGCACGCATGTTTGAAGGCTTGACCGCCTTCATCGAAAACACACTGTTCTCCCGTATCAGCCGAATTATTGCCAATAATGGTTCAGTACTCGAGCAATGTGAGCGTATCATCTTTTTGACACTGACCTTTGCTGAAAAGAACCCTGGCATAACCCGGATCTTGAACGGAGATGCACTGGCTGGAGAGCCGGAACGATTACGTCAACAGGTGTCAAAGATTTTCGAAAGGCTGGAAACTCAGCTAAAGCAGATCATTCGGGAGGCCGAACTCAAAGAAGGCCTGCGCACGCGGGAATCCGTGACAACAACAGCAAATCTGCTGATTGCCTATACAGAAGGCAAAATTTCCCAATATGTACGCAGTGATTTTAAACGTCTGCCGACCGAGGGCTGGGCCGAGCAATGGCTCTTGCTACAAAGCCCGCTGTTCTATACGCCATAGGTATGCTTGTAAGCCAGCAAATCCGGCAGGTACTTACGCAAACGCTCGTCTCCGCTATCTAGGTAATCCAGAATCTGCCCCAGATTGATAATACTGAGCACCGGAATATCGTAATCCGCTTCAATTTCCTGAATAGCTGAAATTTCGCCCTGGCCTTTTTCCTGACGGTCTAGCGCCACCAAAACGCCAACTGCTTCAGCTCCCGCCTGATTAATTAGCTCCATGACTTCACGGATTGCGGTGCCCGCAGTAATGACATCATCCACGATCAGAACCCGTCCTTTGAGCTCGGCGCCGACAATGTTGCCACCTTCACCATGATCCTTGGCCTCCTTGCGGTTAAAACAGTATGGCTTGCTGATTCCGAACTCCTGGTTGAGCGCAATGGAACTGGCGGCCACCAGCGGTATGCCCTTGTATGCCGGCCCAAACAGCACATCGAAATCCAGCTTGGCATCGGCAATTGCTGCGGCATAGGAACTGCCAACCTGGGCCAGCGACGCGCCCGTATTAAACAAGCCTGCATTGAAAAAATATGGACTCTTGCGGCCCGACTTCAGGGTAAAGTTGCCAAAGCGCAGGATCTTCTCGGCGGTAACAAAGTCCAGAAACTGCAATTGATAATTTTTCATGGATCTGTCTCAAGCGCTTTTTTTTGCGCATCCAGCAACCGTTTTATGCCTGCCTGGGCGAGGCTGATCATCTTGTTCAGCTCTTCAGCATTGAACTCGCCGTCCTCCCCGGTGCCCTGGATTTCTATAAAGCCGCCCCTGTCCGTCATGACCACATTCATATCGGTCTCGGCGCTAGAATCTTCCTGGTAATCAAGATCCAGTACCGGCACTCCCCGGACTATACCGACAGAGATCGAAGCTATCATTTGTTTAAGTGGGCTTTGTTTGAGCAGGCCACGTTCCTGCATCACGCTAAGCGCATCAACCAGCGCGACATAGGCGCCGGTAATGGAGGCGGTACGTGTGCCGCCATCAGCCTGAATCACATCACAGTCCAGTTTAATGGTGTTCTCGCCCAGCAGTTTCATGTCCACTGCTGCCCGCAAGGCCCGCCCAATCAGCCGTTGAATTTCCTGGGTTCGGCCGCTCTGTTTGCCGCGGGCAGCCTCCCTGTCCATACGACTACCGGTTGAGCGTGGCAACATTCCGTACTCAGCGGTGACCCAACCCTGACCCTTGCCTTTCAGAAAGCGTGGAACCGAATCCTCCACGCTGGCGGTGCACAGGACCTTGGTGTCTCCAAACTCAATCAGAACCGAGCCTTCAGCATGTTTGGTGTAATGGCGGGTAATCTGTATTTCTCTTAGCTGGTCCGCTGATCTGCCGCTGGGACGAATTGATTTAGACATTAACTTCTCCGTCTTTGATGAACTTCACAGGCGGGTCTTACTCCTGCTAGAGGCATTGTAAAGGCTGAGCAAATATCAGCAAATGAATTTTATAAAATACGGCAAATCCGCTATAGTGCTTGCCTTAATTCAGACAGGTAGTACAGACCCATGACGCAAAGCATGACAGCTTTTGCCCGGCAGCAGGCAAACTATGACTGGGGAACGCTGGTCTGGGAAATCCGCTCCGTCAATCACCGTTATCTTGAGGCCGGTGTCCGCCTGCCCGAATCATTTCGTGATGTGGAGATGCAGTGTCGTGAGCAGATCCGCTCCAGTCTTAAACGCGGCAAGGTAGATGCGCAACTTAAATTCACCCCCAATCAAGGCATAAGCAAAATTAAGCTCAATGAAGAACTCTTGCTGCAACTCAAGAAGGCTCAGCAGGATGTCTCAACACAGATTCCCGAACTGACTCAGCCGAGCAGCCTCGATGTCCTGCGTTGGCCGGGAATGATTGAGGATGCGGGCCAGGAAACTGAAGACATCAAGCCAGCCGTGATGACGCTGTTCAAGCTCTGTCTGGATGCCCTGCAGGAACAGCGCGCCAAGGAAGGGCAGCAGCTACAGGCATTTGTTGGCCAGCGCCTGGATGCCATCTCAGAGATTATTACTGACATCAAAAAGGCCATGCCACAAATTCTCCGGGCTCAGCAGGAGCGGCTGAAAGAAACGCTCCATGAGCTGCTGGAACAGCTTGATGAAACCCGGCTGGAACAGGAAATTGTCATGCTGGCTCAAAAAGCGGACATCTCCGAGGAAACCGACCGCCTGGAAGCGCATGTGGAAGAAGTCCGCGAGGCGCTCAAGCAAAAAGATGCCGTTGGCCGTAAGCTGGATTTCCTGATGCAGGAACTCAACCGAGAAGCCAATACCATTTGCTCCAAGGCAGTGGTGATTGATACCACGCTGAATGCTGTAGAACTAAAAGTGCTGATTGAACAGATGCGCGAGCAGGTTCAGAACATCGAATAAGGACATGCAAAACGGATCCCTGTTTCTAATTTCTGCTCCCTCCGGTGCCGGCAAAACCTCTCTGGTGAAAGCTGCCCTGGATGAAGCTTCGTGTGATCCCGACAACAAGCTCTGCGTCTCAGTTTCTTACACGACTCGCCCGAAAAGGGAACTTGAAGTCGAAGGCGTCAATTATCACTTTGTCAGCAAGGAAGATTTTCAGACCATGCAGGCTCAAGGTGGTTTTCTGGAAAGCGCTCTAGTATTTGGCAATTATTACGGAACTTCCCGCGCCTGGGTGGAAGAGTGCCTGCGAACCGGTTGGCATGTCATTCTGGAAATAGACTGGCAGGGTGCTGAACAGATCAAAAAGCTTATCCCTGAAGCCGTAGGCATTTTTATTTTACCGCCCTCACTAATCACCCTGCGCATGCGTCTGCAAAGCAGGGCTCAGGATAAGGCTGAGGTTATTGAACAACGCATGGCCGAGGCCATAAGCGAAATATCCCATTATCAACTGGCTGATTACCTGCTGATCAACGATGATTTCGAGCAGGCCGTCAACCAGTTGCTGTGTATATTCAAGGGTAACTATCAGCCTTCAGCCGAGGACCTCAATCGCCAACAACAGCTGATTGAAAACCTGCTACCATAATCCCGGCAAAACTCTTATAATTGCTGAGTTTGTAACAACAGGTAAACCCTTATACAGGCGGTCTTCAATCGTCTCGATGGCCGCAACAGGATAGGAATCATGGCACGTATTACTGTAGAAGATTGTTTAGATAATGTAGAAAACCGCTTTGAACTGGTCATGGTTGCCAGCAAGCGCGCCCGCCAAATCCAGACCGGCGGCAAGGAGCCAATGGTGCCTGAGGATAATGATAAACCGACGGTTCTGGCTCTGCGTGAAATCGCAGCAGACCTTGTAGACCGTGACATTTTGATTGATACTCACGGAGTAGAGGTGGGGCAAGGTGTTGCGCTGGCTCAGGAAGCAGAACAATTCGCTGCTCAGGACAGGCACGATATTTCCATTGAGGATGCCATGGGCGCCGAACTGGTTGCAGAAGAAATTCAGGACGATACGCCTGCTGCAGACCCAGAGGTCGACAGCGAAGAGCAGTAAGCATTCGTACAGGCCTCTGTTCCACTCTCCATGGAGGCTTTTATCAGTAAGCAAACCATTGAAATGCTGGCTGAGAGCCTGGCCGAATATCTCGAACCGGCCCAGGTTAATCTCGTGCGCCGCGCCTATTTTTATGCCGAGCAAGCCCATGATGGCCAGCAGCGCATGTCTGGCGATCCCTATGTTATCCATCCTCTGGCAGTAGCCTGCATATTACGCGAAATGCATATGGACCATCAGAGTATGGCTGCTGCCATGTTGCATGATGTGATTGAAGATACAGGCATTCCCCAGCAGGCAATAGCGAGTCAGTTTGGGCAGGCAATCGCCGACCTGGTTGATGGTGTGAGTAAACTGAACCGCATTGAATTCAGTACCCGTGCCGAAGCACAGGCTGATAATTTCCAGAAAATGGCGCTTGCCATGGCCAAGGATATTCGCGTCGTTCTGGTAAAACTAGCGGACCGCCTACACAACATGCGCACCCTTAGCGCACTGAAGCCAGACAAACAGCGTCGAATTGCCCGGGAAACCCTTGAAATTTATGCACCAATTGCCAATCGGCTTGGCATGAACAATTCCCGTATTGAGCTTGAGCAGCTGGGCTTTGAGGCTCTCTATCCGATGAGGGCACGACGCCTGGAAGCTGCTGTAAAAAATATTACCGGTCATCGTAAGGAAATCGTGACACAGATTGAGTCAGCCTTAAGCGCCTGTCTGCGGCGCGAGAATTTAGCCGGACGGGTTATTGGCAGGGAAAAACATATCTACAGCATTTACAAGAAAATGCGAGAAAAGCGTATCTCCTTTCGGGAAATTACCGACGTTTTTGCTTTCCGCATCGTGACCGATGAAGTCGATACCTGTTACCGGATTCTGGGTGCTGTGCATAATCTCTACAAACCGGTCCCCGGACGTTTCAAGGATTACATTGCCATTCCCAAGGTCAATGGCTATCAATCTCTACATACTACTCTGTTCAGCATACATACCATCCCCATCGAAATCCAGATTCGCACGGAAGACATGGAGGCTATGGCCAATAATGGCATTGCCGCTCACTGGCTCTACAAATCAAGCAGTGAAATGACCAATCAAAGTCATATCCGTGCCCGCCAGTGGGTGCAGGACTTGCTGGAAATGCAGGAACAGGCTGGGAATTCGCAGGAGTTTATCGAGCATGTTAAAACCGACCTGTTTCCAGATGAAATTTATGTGTTTACCCCTAAGGGAGCTATTCTCGAGCTGCCTTCCGGATCTACAGCTGTCGACTTTGCCTATGCGGTACATACTGATGTTGGCAATACCTGCGTCGCCTGCCGTATCAATCGACAGCTTGCGCCTCTGAGCCAACCGCTGCAAAGTGGCCAGACAGTGGAAATTATCGCGTCAGGCTCACACCCGAATCCCGCCTGGCTTAACTTCGTTGTTTCTGGCAAGGCTCGCAGCAATATTCGACACTACCTTAAAAATCAGCGCCGCTCAGAAGCCATTACATTGGGACGTCGACTGCTCAACAAAACTCTGGCTGGGTTTGGCTATAATTTGTCAAATATACCTAAAGACAAAGTCGGCGGCCTGCTGGAAGAAACTGATTTTGATGTGCTGGATGACTTGCTGGAAGATATCGGACTCGGTAATCGCATGGCCTACATAGTCGCCCGTCGTCTATTGCCCGAAGATGGCAATTCTCGGCCCTCGCTTGGCGAAAAAGATATTACCCTGGCCATCCACGGCAACGAAGGTATGGTAATGTCCTTCGCCAAATGTTGTCACCCGATTCCCGGCGACCCGATTTTAGGTTACGTTTCTTCTGGGCGCGGCATGATCGTACATGTAGAAAGCTGCAATAACGTGGCTGAAATTCTCAATGATCCGAAAAAGCATCTGGCGCTGCGCTGGGATCCTGGACTAGAAGGCGAGTTCCCTGTTGAACTCCGGATCGAACTAGAGCATCAGCGTGGCATGATTGCCACACTGGCCAATACCGTGACTGCCTGTGAAGCAAACATTGAAAAAATCAGTATGGCAGATCGCGATGCTCAGTTCAGTATCGTTAATCTTACTGTCAACGTTCGCAACCGTATTCATCTAGCTCGTGTTATGAAACGGGTGCGGGTTATCCGAACTGTTAGCAAGGTAAGTCGCATCAAGAACTGAATTTTTTTCTGGTCTAAATGCTACCGCGTCGACAAAATAAATTTTCTAAGCTTATTTATCGAGTGACAAAACGAGCCAGCGGTGATTAGCGCCATGTTTTCAAACCCCATAAAATATAAGTATGTCATTCAAACGCTCAGTATCTCCTTCAACTGACTTACGGCGCCTGCCTTTAACAACACTGAAGGGGGTGGGTCCCTCACTTGAAAAAAAATTACACAGGTTAAATATTTTTAGCGTCCTCGACCTGGTATTTCATTTGCCCTTTCGCTATCAGGACCGTACTCGAATAAGCCGCATAGCCGCCTTACAGCCTGGTCGCGATCTGGTCATTGAAGGCCTCATCATCGGTAGCTCCATTCTTTTAGGACGTCGTAGAAGCCTTTTGGTAAAAATTCAAGATAACAGCGGTATTGCCAATCTGCGTTTTTTTCACTTCAGCGCTACTCAACAAAAAAACCTGACTGAAGGGAAACGCCTACGCTGCTTTGGCGAGGCGCGCTGGGGGCGCAGTGGTGTAGAACTGTATCATCCGGAATACAAAATTTTAGATGAAGAAGATACGCTACCGATCTCTGCTCATCTAACTGCCATCTATCCGGCTACTGAAGGCATTCAGCAAGCCCGCCTACGTCATATTATCGAGCAGGCTTTGACTTTGTTGAAAAAATATCCAGGCTCACTAAAAGAATTGTTACCGAATGAATTATTGCAAGAATTGAGAACCGTTGCTCTCTTAGAGGCGCTAATTTTTATTCACCGCCCCCCACATGATACAGACATCGAATTACTGGAAAGCGGCAAGCACCCCTACCAGCAGCGCTTGGCTTTTGAAGAACTGCTGGCACATTATTTGTGCCTACGAAGGCTCCGTGATCAGGCTAGAAAAGGGCAGGCCCCTCCATTAAAGTCAAGTATAAGCCTGGTGCCTAAACTGCTCGAGAGGCTGCCCTTCCGTCTGACGCGAGGACAGGAGCAAGCATTTACCGATGTCAGTCAAGACCTTGCAAGCGATGTCCCTATGCTCAGATTGATCCAGGGTGATGTCGGGTCTGGCAAGACCATGGTTGCTCTGATGGCCGCTTTGCAAAGTGTCGAGAATAACTTCCAGGTAGCCCTCATGGCTCCGACCGAAATTCTGGCCGAGCAGCACTATATTAATTTTTCAACACTTCTTGAAGGCTGCGATCTTGAGATATGCTTTTTAAGTGGCAAGGTTAAGGGCAAGAAGCGCCAGACGGCTCTTGCTGCCATAGCGTCAGCACAGGCACAAGTCCTAGTCGGCACACATGCCCTCTTTCAGGAAGACGTGCAATTCAAGCAACTAGGTTTGATGATCGTGGATGAACAACATCGCTTTGGCGTCCATCAACGGCTGGCCCTGCTGGAAAAGGGGCAAGGTGTCGGACAGACTCCACATCAACTTATCATGACCGCCACACCGATCCCGCGCACCCTGATGATGAGCGCCTATGCTGACCTGGACTGCTCCATCATTGACGAGCTTCCCCCCGGGCGTACCCCAGTCAATACGGTTCTGATTGCCGACAATCGTCGTGAAGAGGTAATTGAAAGGATTCGCCAGGCCTGTGCTGATGGACGACAAGCCTACTGGGTTTGCAACCTGATTGAAGAGTCAGATGTTTTACAGTGCCAGGCCGCTGAAGCCACGCATACTTTGCTTAAGGAAAAGTTAGGTTCCCTCAAGGTGGGCCTGATTCACGGACGCATGAAAGCCGCCGATAAAAGCCTCATCATGAATGCCTTCAAGCGGGGAGAGTTGAATTTGCTGGTTGCGACCACGGTGATAGAAGTTGGTGTCGATGTTCCCAATGCTTCCCTGATGGTGATAGAAAATCCCGAGCGTCTGGGTCTTGCCCAGTTACACCAGTTGAGGGGGCGTGTCGGTCGTGGCAGCGCAGAAAGCCATTGCCTCCTACTTTACCACCAGCCACTTTCCGAGTTAAGCCAGCAACGTCTGGGCATCATGCGCCAGAGCCATGATGGCTTTTTTATCGCCCAGAAAGACTTGGAAATACGGGGCCCAGGAGAAGTGCTGGGCACGCGACAGACAGGTTTGATGAACTATAAGCTGGCGGATTTGCGTCGTGATGCTCATTTGCAGGAACAGATCAAAACCTGGGCCGAACGTATCAGACAGCACTCACCAGCTTACATTGACCCTCTGATTGACCGCTGGCTTTCTATCAATCAGCAGTACGGGAATGTTTGAGCCTCGCTCAGGATTCCAGAATGCCAAGCTCACCCTGACGCTTGGCGATAATGACGGCTCCACAGGAGTCGCTGAAAATGTTAACGGCCGTCCGATACATATCCAGCACTCTATCCGTCACCATTAACAAGCCAATCGCCTCCACCGGCAAACCGATAGCAGGCAAAATAACGGCTATGGCCACCAGGCTGGCTGCCGGAATGCCGGCTACGCCTATCGAGGTCAGCAAGGCTATCAACACCACGGTAAACTGCGTGGCAAAACTGAGCTCCAGCCCGTAGGCTTGTGCCAGAAAAATTGCGGCAACACATTCATAGAGGGCTGTGCCATCCATGTTTACGGTTGCACCCAACGGCAGAACAAAACTGGTAGTCTTCTCAGAGACACCGGCCTTTTTTTCCACACATTCCATGGTTAGTGGCAAGGTTGCAGAAGAGGATGATGTCGAAAAAGCCGTCAGAACTGCTGGTGCCATAGCCCGGAAATGAGCAAGCGGGCTAACGCCACCAAGATATTTCAGCAGCAGAGGCAGCACAATAAGCATGTGCACTGTTAACGCCAGCACAACGGTCAAGAAAAAAACCAGCATCGGGGGAAAAGCGGCAAAGCCTGTCTCAGCAGCCGTCGCCGCAATAAGTCCAAATATGCCTATAGGAGCAAAACGCATAACCCACATGGTGATGCGCATCATGGTTTCTGATACGCCCTGCCAGAAATCCAGCAGCACTTCTCCCTGACGGCGAGGAATCTGCATCATGAAATATCCAAACACCAGGGAAAAGAAAATCAGCCCCAACATTTGTCCTTCGGCAGCGGCGGCTACTACATTGGTCGGAATCATCCGTAAAAAGATTGCCGCGATATCGCTGCCACCACGCCCCTCGACACTTGCCACTGCCGATGCAGCGGCTTCATTATCAATACTCAGGTTAAGCTGAGCCCCAGCCGGAACCCCATCAATGATACCGGGGGATATCAGGTTTATGAAAAAGAGTCCGACCAGAATAGCCAGAGTACTGGTCATGGCATAGTAGGACAGCGTCATACCTCCCAGCCGACCCAGGTCGCTACGGCCGCCGATATTGGCAATACCGCAGATGATGGAAGCCATGATCAGCGGTACGATGATCATGCGCAGGGCATTGAGAAAGAGCGTACCAATAAAGTCATAGACGGCATAAAAACTGAGCCCGGCTATCCCCATTTCTGTGCCAGTGAGCCGTCCACAAATAAAGGCCAGCATAATTGCTATTAGAATCTGCCAGTGCAGTTTTAGTTTCATCATTTTCGGACTCTATATAGAAGGCTCTCGATCAAACTATTTAAACAGCGCCAATTCTTATATTCAATGCTCTGTTAAGTCTGTCTATAATCTTCGTTCAATATCCATAAGGTTCGCACTTGCTTTCATCTCAACTCAACAAATATCGAGAGCGCCTGACGGCATGGCAGGTCAGGCTTTGGCAACAGACGCAAGTCCACTTTCCTGTTTTTGCGGCAAAACTGCCCCCCTACTGGCAGCTGACACGCATGCACAAACCCATTGGCACCTTTCTGGTGCTGTGGCCCACCCTTTGGTGCCTGTGGATTGCTGGCGAAGGCAGTCCGCAAATCAAGCTGGTTATCATCTTTATCCTTGGCAGTCTGCTGATGCGCTCGGCCGGCTGCTGTATCAATGACTATGCAGACCGCAAGTTTGACGGCAAGGTTGCCAGAACGAGGGAACGCCCCTTGGCTACCGGCAAAATCAGCCCCAAAGAGGCGCTATGGCTATGTGCAGCCTTGTGTTTTCTAGCCTTCCTACTGGTCTTGTTGACCAACCTGTTCACCATCTTGATGGCCTTTGCCGCACTGGCCATTGCTCTGATTTATCCCTTTATGAAGCGCTATACCCACATGCCCCAGCTTGTTCTGGGGGCTGCATTTTCCTGGGGAGGGATGATGGCCTTTACCGCCCAGATGGATAGCCTGCCTGCACAGGCCTGGCTGCTATATATCGCCAACCTGTTGTGGACCGTCGCCTATGATACCCAGTATGCCATGGTGGACCGCGAGGACGATTTGAAGCTTGGTATTAAATCCACAGCCATTTTGTTTGCTGAGGCGGACGTCTTCGTCATTGCTTTTTTACAGATATTTTTCCTGATTACGCTCGCTCTGAGCGCCAATTATTTTGGCCTTAGCTCGGCTTTTGAATTGGGGCTAGTGCTGGCTGGCCTGCTGTTTCTTTACCAGCATGCCCTGACTTGGAATCGGCAGGCTGATAACTGCTTCAAAGCTTTTTTGAATAATAACTATGTCGGCCTGGTAATTTTTATGGCAACCGTCATTGATTATCTAGTCTGAATTTCAGGCCTTTGAATAATCTATCAGGGTCGGCTTTTTCCAGGCCAACGAAGCGCCAAGGTTTTGCAACACGCTCAGACCATAATCGTAATTTCTACCTACCGAAGCTAGGCCATGAGAATCGTCACCCGGCACAATGGCAATGTTTTTATCCAGCGCTAGTTTTACTATGCTTAAAGAAGGATATTGTTCAAGCGCCTTGTCAAAACCGCGCAAATTAAAATCAAGGATCAGTTTGTTGTCTGCAATAAAGTCTAGATTTCGCTCTACCCGTGCCATCACCTCAGCATCCTTGAGGGTGCTCAAATAGTCCTTGTCATAAATACGTATCAAATCAAAATGCGCGACAACAGCTGGACAAAAAGTTTCCAGCATGGCGAACTGGGCATCGAAATAATCACAATAGAGCTGGCTTATGCTGCCGGCCTTTTGCAGGGCCTGCTCATAAAGTTCAGCGCTATAATCAATGCCTATGGTGCCTACATGATGTAAAGAGCCAACCAGGTAATCCGGCCGATAAGTGGCGATCAATGCCTGTACATGTTCGATAGAGCCGGGGTAAAACTCGATTTCAAATGCCAGCAGCAGATCAATTTCCAGCGCATATTTTGCCTGCAGACTCCTGCCCAGCTGAAAATACTCACTGAACCGTTCCTGTAAAAAATCCGCAGACAGGCCTGCCTCAACTTCATCAGGATAACGCATGAGGTCGGAAGCAGGCGGCACATGTTCCGTAATGCCCACCCAAGTAAACCCCTGCTTGATATAAGCCTTCACAATGTCCTCAAGCCCATCACGGGCATGCTGACAAAATTGTCCGCTGTGCCCGCCATGCACCGATACTCTTTCTGCATTGGTCAGGATTTTTTCACTTGCTTTGTTCATGCTCTGCTTTCTTGTAGTAAACTCAGAACCACGTAATGATTTCTTACCACACCATAACTCAAATTACTGTTTCGATAAATACTTGTTCATCATGAGTGAACCCTATGAAAGTAGCTTTCTTAACAGCATTGCGGAAATTTCTGCAGCCGATTGGAATGCTCTAGTAAACAGCTCATACCCTTTTTTAAGGCACGAATTTTTACTGAGCCTTGAACGTAGTGGCTGTGTAAGTTCCCGCAATGGCTGGCAAAGCAAACACCTCATGGTCAGGAATGGCCGAGCTGAGCTGGTAGCGCTTGCGCCGCTGTATATCAAAAGTCACTCGATGGGGGAGTATGTTTTTGACTGGTCCTGGGCAGACGCCTACCATCGCCATGGCCTGAATTATTATCCCAAGCTCTTGAGCGCCGTACCGTTTACCCCGTCAACAGGCCCCAGAATATGCCTGGCCGAAGCACAGAATGAGCATGCGCTACTGGCTTTCATTGTCAAATCGGTAAAAGCACTGGCTCAAGAGATACAGGCATCTAGTTGGCATATCCTGTTTTCGGAAAAAACCTGTTCGGATTTGCTGGAACAAGAAGGTCTGCAGCAACGAACTGGCTGCCAGTATCAAAGGTTCAACAGGGGCTACACGGATTTTGCTAACTTTCTTGATGGTTTTAATTCCAGAAAGCGCAAAAATATCAAAAAAGAACGTCGCTCTGTTGGCCAAAATGACGTCTATTTTGAATGGCTGGAAGGGGCAGATATTAGCGCCGAACACTGGCAGCATTTTTACCGTTTTTATCAAAACACTTACCTAGTTCGTGGCCGCAGCGCTTATCTAAATTTGCCTTTTTTTCTTGAGCTTGGTCGCCTGATGCCACAACAGCTGCTGCTTGTTATGGCAAAAAAATCTAGCCGCTATCTTGCTGGCGCACTTTTTTTCAAAGATAAATCTACGCTGTATGGGCGCTATTGGGGTTGTGATGAAGAATGGCAGTTTTTGCATTTTGAAACCTGCTATTATCAGGGGCTGGACTATTGCATCACTCATCAATTGAAGAGCTTTGATTCCGGGGCGCAGGGGGAGCATAAGATTCAGCGAGGTTTTGAGCCGGTATTTACTTATTCAAACCACTGGGTTTCGCATCCTGAATTCAGCGCTGCTATTCATCATTTTCTTCAAGAGGAAAAACAACATATTGATCAGTATCAACAATATGCTGAAGACCTCCTGCCTTTCAAGAAGACCAATTAACTTTTTAACCCAGCACAAGTTCAGATCTTATCTAAGGGGCTTGATTTCAGATTTGTATTAGTTATTGGCCCAATGGTAGACCTACCTTAATAATTGATAGGTGTCTCAGCCGACCAAAGGCAATATATATGATGTTGCCGGAAAATTGCTTAAAAAGCTTGAGGAAAAACATCAACTAGCAGTAAGAATTTGCCTAGGAATTCTGTAGACCATTGAAAGCATTGGTCTTCAGTGCGAGTTGCGCAAAAATACCTGCGTGCGTTCATCCGAATCTTTGGCACTGTAACTATAAGCATCCAGATTAAATTTCTGGAGCTCGGCGGGGGTCTTTATCTTGTTACGAATGATATAGGCCGCCATCCGACCGCGGGCTTTCTTGGCGAAGAAGCTAATTATCTTGTATTGCCCATTCTTATAGTCTTTAAAAACCGGTGTCAGTATTTTTGCCTGCATTCTACTTTCGTCCAAAACTTTAAAGTACTCATTGGATGCAAGGTTTACCAGCCATTTATCTTGCTGTGCTTCCAGAGCCTGCTCAATCAGTTCACTGACTTTCGCTGACCAGTAGTCATACAGGTTGTCACCACGAATATTTTTTAGAGAGGTCCCCATTTCAAGCCGGTAAGGCTGAATTAGGTCCAGCGGCCTCAGAATGCCATAAAGGCCAGAGAGAATCCGTAGATGCTTTTGGGCAAAATTCAAATCCGCTCCTGAAAACTTATCCGCTTCTAACCCTGTGTAGACATCGCCCTTGAATGCATAGATTGCCTGACGGGCATTGTCCGTCGTGAATCGTTTATCCCAATTCAGGAATCGGCCAAAATTCAACTCAGCAATTTTACTGCTGACATGCATCAGCTTTGCTATGTCATCAGTATTGAGTTCACGTAATTTTCTAATCAGCTTTTCCGAATCTTTAAGCAAATCAGGTTGGGTAAACTTGCTGCTGAGAACCGGACTCTCAAAGTCGAGCGTTTTGGCGGGCGAAATGACTATAAGCATCTTGCTCTCTTTTAAATCTGATTGATAAAACTGTCCCACCAGTTAAGCGGGGTAAGCCCATCTTGCGGGTCATAGACGTTACCATAATACCAGACTGTATCTGCAAACGAAGCCATCACATTATCAAAAAGTGCTTCAATTACGGCAAAGCCGAGGTTAACGTGCAGAGAGTAGCTCAGGGCTCTTGTTGTTTTAAGATCTAGGGAGCCGTCCAATTTTTCCACCTCTGGTGTCAGCAAAAGCTCTAGCTTATCCAGACTAGTTTTACTGAAGACGCGAATGGCCAAGTTGCCACTGCGCTGAATTAGAGTGTAAGCATCTTGTGAATGGGGCGAAATGGCAATTACATCTCCCTTTGCAAGATTTCTTACAAGCAGGGGTGTCTGTAGGATTTCGAAATCGCTTTCTTTTTCGAGCACTCTGGCCTTAAGCTGTTCTAGTACCTGCTGACCTTTTCTGTCCTTTCCAGCCGGCAACTGCAAAAGTACAAATCTTTGTTTATTTGACAACCTCTCTCTCCCTGGCATCATGGTAACAAATTTTCACTGTTAATCTGAATTAAGTTGGCACTTAGAGTCCTAATTTCTATACACTATGAGAGGGATTAGCATAAAACAATATATATCAAATGCTTATGCACAAACTGTTGTTTTTTTTCTATCTTAGTTCGCGCTTCCTAAGGCCGCTTAAGCCTTGCCTAATTTTTCTTACGCTATTTGCTCTACTACTGACAACATACTGCCTAATCGCTTCCTCGGATTTGGCACTTGACTTATTGGAACCCGCGATTGTTGTTTCTCTTTGGGGAATGCTGCTGCTGGCATCAACCGAGCTGTTTCATAACCAGCCACTTACCTATACTCCTGAGAAGACTTTCTGGCAGCGACTTATAATTCGTGCCAAATTGCTGATAGCTTACTTCATGGCTTTGCTGACCTTGGTGGTATTTGCTGCTCTGATCTGGCTGAGCCTTCGTCTACTGCTTATTTAGCGGCGATTTCACAGGCTTTTGTGCTATTCTTCGCTTTTTTTTCATTCCGAGATTTATGCTTGATTTAACCCACCAATAAGTTAGATATAAGCTGCTTTTTTAATGAATAAACTAACACACATAATAAGAGTTCTTGATCGTGCTTCAGAGCTACTTGGCAGGACATTCGTATATATGGCGCCTCTACTAATTCTTATTACCTGTTATGTGGTGATTACCCGCTATATTTTTAACACCGGCTCAATAGCCGTCCAAGAATCCGTGCTTTATGTCAATGCACTACTAGTTTTTTTCACGGCCGGTTTCACACTCAAACATAATGCCCATGTAAGAGTCGATATCATTTATGGCCCGGCATCAGTGACATACAAAGCCTGGGTAAACCTGCTTGGCGCCATTTTATTGCTTTTGCCTGTTGCCATTTTTATATTTCTGAGCTGCTGGGACTATGTCGTGTCATCCTGGGCCATTCGAGAAGACTCCCCTGAAGCCAATGGTCTGCCTTTTGTTTATTTGCTGAAGACTACCATTCTGGCGATGTGTGTCATCCTGGTCATTCAGGCGATGACTGAAGTTTTAAGAGGCCTGCATTTCTTCCTCGACCCTGCCAGCGCAGCAGTTGAAATGGAGGAAGAGGAGGACCTCGGCACGCTATGATGGAAGTTATGCCTTTTCTTCTTTTCATTTGTATCTGCCTAGTGCTTCTTGCGGGCTACCCTGTTGCCTTTTCCCTGGCTGGCACTTCATTGGCATTTGCCGGCATAGGCATTCTCAGCGGCACTTTTGATGGATCATTTTTAACGGCCGTTCCCAATCGAATCTATGCCGGCGTCATTACCAATACCACGCTGCTGGCAGTACCCATGTTTGTCTTTATGGGCATCATGCTTGAGAAATCCAGAATTGCCGAAGACCTTTTGGGGGGAATGTCCCTGCTTTTTGGCCGTATGCGAGGTGGGCTTGGCCTTTCGGTCATAATCGTCGGTATGCTGCTAGCTGCCAGTACGGGGATTGTGGGCGCCACAGTGGTGACCATGAGCGTCCTATCCCTACCCACCATGTTGAAAGCTGGCTATAAACCTTCACTGGCAACAGGAACCATTTGTGCCACTGGCACCTTGGGCCAGATCATTCCACCCTCCATCGCTCTAGTGCTACTAGGAGATGTTATGTCCACAGCCTACCAACAGGCCCAGATCGATATGGGAATTTTCTCCACACAAACAGTTTCCGTCGGAGATTTGTTTACTGGCGCCATCGTCCCAGGCATGATTCTGGTATTGCTTTATTCCCTCTACATGCTGGGCATTGCTTTTCTCAAGCCCGATCATGCTCCGCCAGCAAAACAGGAGGATATTGATGCGATTATCAAAAACAGCAGCCTGTCAAAACAGCTCTTAAAAGGACTCCTGCCGCCTCTGTTATTGATTATTGCCGTTCTGGGATCCATTCTATTCGGGCTGGCCACTCCAACTGAGGCAGCAGGCGTGGGTGGTTTTGGTGCAATATTACTAGCCCTGGCCAAGAAACAATTTAGCCTGAACATATTAAAGGAGGTTTCTGTTTCAACGGCAAAGGTTAGCTCGATGGTTTACATGATTCTGATTGGCGCAGGCATTTTCTCACTTGTTTTTCGTGGGTTCTCTGGCGATATTCTGGTCGAGGAGCTGTTCCAAAACCTGCCAGGTGGAGCTACCACAGCGGTACTGCTAGTCATGCTGGTTATTTTTCTTCTGGGTTTTATTCTGGATTTCATCGAAATTACCTACATGGTGGTGCCCATTGTTGGCCCCATCCTGCTGGCAATGGGCTTTGATCCTGTATGGCTTGGTATCATGCTGGCAGTAAATTTGCAGACATCCTTCCTTACGCCGCCGTTTGGCTTTGCCCTCTTTTATTTGAGAGGAGCTGCCCCCGAGGAGATTCTCACCAAAGATATTTATAAGGGCGCGGTGCCATTTATTTTGATACAAGTTTTTATGCTGGTGCTGCTTGCGATCTGGCCAGAGCTTACAACCTGGTTACCATCCATTCTTTAAGGTTTCATTATGAGTATAGATAACGAAAACTTGGACCTGGACCCGAATCCTAATCCGGAGGGAGAACTTGCTATCCAAACGATTGCCTTGCCCTCAGACACAAATCAGGATGGGGACATTCATGGTGGCTGGCTCGCCAGCCAGATGGACATGGCGGCTCACCTGGCCTGTTCGAAGGTCGCGAAAGGAAAAGTGGCAACCGTCGCTATTGAAGACATTTCATTTCTTTCGCCGATCTGTATTGGTTCTGTAGTCAGTTGCTATACTAAGATCATCGGTGTTGGACGCAGTTCGATCCGGGTTTTCGTTGAAGCTTGGGTGAGCCATGTCGTCAAGGGAGAGGAATGGACCAAGGTAGCAGAAGGCACTTTTATATTTGTTGCTATTGACGATAACGGACGCACCAGAGCCATCCCTAAGAAAACCCGCTAGTAAGCCATGGCTTTTTTATTGTCGCTGCTGGGCCCTGATTCTATTATAGGCCTCGATGGAAATATCCTGATAAACAGAAACCCTCGATTCAAAATCACGATAAGAAGCGAGAATGCGCCGCCCTATGTCGCTACTTTGTCCCATTTCATCAATGATGTCCTGAGAAACCCGATAAAGTTCTGCTGTTAAATCATCGGGAAATTGGCGCAGCGTCACATTATGCTCTTCAACCAGGGTCTCAAGCGCTGTGGTATTTGTTGCAATCGACTCAATACTCATGCGGGAGCTGGAGGCTTCTACCGCTGTACGAATTATTATCTGCAAATCTACCGGTAAGGCCTCAAAAATTTCCTTGTTGAAAACAAATTCCAGTATGGTGCCAGGCTCATGCCAGCCAGGATAATAGTAGTAATCAGCAATATCATAAAACCCCAGTGCGAGGTCGTTCAAAGGGGCAACAAACTCTGTTGCATCAATCACTCCGGTCTGCAGGGAAGTATAAATTTCACTCGCTGCAAGATTGACCGGAACGCCACCTACACGCTGCAGGACCTCGCCTCCCAGTCCAGGGATACGCATTTTCAGTCCCCTGAAATCTTCTAGGCTATTTATTTCCTTATTGAACCATCCACCCATTTGAACGCCAGTATTCCCTCCCTGCATCGGGATAAGATTGAAAGGCTCATATAATTCTTCCCAGAGATCCATCCCTCCACCGTAGGTGATCCAGCTCTCCATTTCTTCACCATTCAGCCCGAAAGGCAGCGCTGAAAAAAACTGGGATTCTGGTGCTTTGCCTTTCCAGTAATACGCAGTGCCATGTCCTACTTCAGCAGTTCCTGCACTGACCGCATCAAACACTTCCAGTGCTGGTACCAGTTCCCCCGCCCCATAAACCCGGATTCTCATGCGTCCTTCGGAGAGCTCCTCGACCATGTCTGCAAAAGTCTCAGAAACCATGCCGATGCCCGGAAAGTTTTTCGGCCATGTGGTTACCAGTTTCCATTCATAGGTCTGTTGTGACTCGACAGAATTTTGGGGTGTGCCGCCCGAGGCTATATCATCTCCGCCACAAGCCACTATTGCCATGGACATAAGGCAAAGCATCAGCGGGTTTTTCATGGTTTTTGTTATCATGTTTATCTCACTCCAAACGGCCTTTTTAATAGCATGCTAGATTGCTTCAAGCCTAGCATATGACATCACAAGCCACTTGCCACCAACATTATCAAAATTTATATGTACCCTGGCATTTTTTCCTTTGCCTTCGGAATTTAATACAACCCCTTCACCAAACTTCGGGTGCTTGACGCGCTGTCCCAGGCTAAGGAAGGCACTATCTGACTGGACCTCTAAACCCGCGATAGTAACATGCTCGTCATGATTTTGCGCTCTTTTGCCATAGTCCTGAAAATAAGTGCTGCGGCTTATTCTGCCCTGTAAACGTACTTCTTCGAGTAGCTCTTGTGGCAGCTCTCTAAGAAAACGAGAGGCTCGGGTGAGAGTTTCTTCCCCGTGCAGACGCCTAGATTCTGCATGGCTTAAATACAGCTTTTGCATGGCTCGTGTAATACCGACGTAACATAGCCGACGTTCTTCTTCCAGGCCCGACTGTGAGTCCATCGACATCTGATGCGGGAACAAACCTTCTTCCAGGCCAGCTATAAATACCAAGGGAAACTCTAGCCCCTTGGCCGAATGCAGGGTCATCAACTGTACAGCATCCTCGCCGGCGCCAGCTTGCGTATCGCCTGCATCCAGTGCTGCCTTATCAATAAAGCCAGCCAGCACTTCCCTGATGGAGCCTTCGTTCGCATCGCCCAGTTCTTCCAGCGTGAATGCCTTGGCCGCATTGACCAGCTCATCCAGGTTTTCCTGGCGAATTTTGGCTTTTTCACCGCCTTCCTTTTCGTAATGCTTGGGCAAGCCGCTACGTAGAATCGTCTGCTCACATAGTTCATCAAGATCCTTACCTTGGGCGAAGTCATCCAGCTCATTAATGAGATTCATAAACCCATCAAGGCTGATTCGAGCGCGTGACGGCAAGAGGCTTTCTCTGAGCGCTTTCACGGCAGCTTGCCACAAAGAGAGGTTTTCATGTCGAGCGATACTTCGCAGACTATCCAGCGTCTTATTTCCGATGCCACGAACAGGCGTATTGATAACGCGTTCCAAGGCAGCATCATCATCCCGACTGGAAACCAGTCTGAGATAGGCCATAGCATTTCGAATTTCCTGTCGCTCATAGAAACGAAAGCCGCCATAAATACGATAGGGTATGCCTAGCCGCAACAAGGCTTCTTCTAGTTCGCGAGATTGGGCATTTGAGCGGTATAAAATAGCCGCCTCACTGGCCTTGTTACCCCTTTCTGACCACTGCTCAAGCTGACCACAAATGAAACGTGCCTCGTCCTGTTCGTTATAGGCTGAATAAACTGAAATCGTCTCGCCATCCTTGTCTTCAGTCCACAGCTCTTTGCCCAGCCGACCCTGATTATTAGCAATCAATGTATTGGCGGCCTTTAGTATGTTGCCTGTGGAGCGGTAATTCTGTTCAAGCCTTACAATATCTGCCCCATTGAAATCCTGGGAAAAATGCTGGATATTTTCAATTCGGGCTCCACGCCACCCATAAATAGACTGATCATCATCACCGACAGCTGTCACATCAGCGCGTGAAGCAGCCAGTACTCTCAGCCAAGCATATTGAATAGCATTGGTGTCCTGAAATTCATCAACCAGAATATGTTTAAAGCGCGCCTGATAATGAGCCAACAGTTTGGGGTTTTTTAACCACAATTCATGTGAACGCAGTAGCAGCTCGCCAAAATCCACCATGCCACCCCGTTCACAGGCCTCTTCGTAGGCACTATAGACTTTCAGCATATTACTGATAAATTCATCGCCATAACTTTCTATGCTATTCGCACGCAGGCCTTCATCTTTCTGTTCATTAATAAACCACTGACACTGCCTAGCTGGATATCGACTTTCATCAATGTCCAACAGCTTGTGAACTCGCTTGATCAGGCGTAGCTGATCATCTGCATCAAGAATCTGGAACTTTTCCGGCAAGCCGGCTTCTTCCCAGTGGGCGCGCAAGAGGCGATGGGCTAGTCCATGAAAAGTGCCAACCCACATACCGCCGACAGAGCCCTTTAGAAGCTCTTCTATTCGCACCCGCATCTCATTGGCTGCCTTGTTGGTAAAGGTAACCGCCAGCAAGCTGTGGGGAGAGATCCCTTCTGTGGCTATCAACCAGGCGATGCGATGAACCAGTACGCGGGTTTTGCCACTGCCGGCACCGGCCAGCACCAGCAGGTTGCCGACATCTGCGGTAACTGCCTGGCGTTGTGCATCATTTAGAGGCTCAAGTATATGTGTAATATCCATCACGCATATTTTAACAAAATCTGTCGTTTTAAAATATTTCCAATAGTCATCCTGTTCTCGTATGCAATTGTAAAAAAACTTGCTACTATCAATCGATACCAAAACGGTTAAGCAAATTTTTGCTGCCTGAATTGGTCAGAAGATTCTGATAGTCATGAGGTAATTGTGACTCTCTGAGACTTCGATATAGGTTAACGCTTTCAGGCGTTAGCAACAGGAAATATACCAAGCAATTGGTAATGCTAAGAGAGAAAAAAGAAATATGTCTGAGCAAGTTGAAGGTACCGTTAAGTGGTTCAATGACGAAAAAGGCTTTGGTTTTATTGAACAAGCTGGTGGCAAAGATGTCTTTGTTCACTACAGCGCGATTACCGGTGAAGGTAGACGTACCTTATATGAAGGACAAAAGGTCACGATGAATGTGACTCAGGGCCAGAAAGGTCCTCAAGCAGAAAACGTACAGCCGGCTGCTGCTGACTAAACCGCTTCACGCTTGTAGTTCCTGCCCGTAAGGGCGTGTAATGATATTAATATTGCTTACTCCTTTTAAAAAAGGAGCTGAGGCCTTGTTTTTTATTGACTGAAAAATATTAATCCTGCTCAGAAGCATTCCTACTTTTATTGCCTAAGCTTCTAATCTGTATTACTTTTTGGATCTGAACCCGAAAGCTGCGCTAGACCATGGAAAAAGGCAACCTAATTAGAAAATTAACGCTTAACCTTGATAAGCTTCGCAGATCGGAGCGTAAAGTCGCTGAATTTGTTTTATCTGATCCGGGTCAGGTCATAAGCATGCGCATTATTGATCTGGCGAATCATGCCAACGTTAGTGAGCCCACCGTAATTCGTTTTTGCCGGGCAATGGGCTTCGATGGCTTTCAAACCTTCAAGCTGCAATTGGCCCAGCATATTGGCAGCAGCGGGAGCTTCTCACAGTTCCGTGTCAGCTCCAAAGACTCAATTGCTGATGTTAATAAAAAAGTCTTTGATACCACCATTGGCTCACTTATCGGCGTACGTGATGAAATCGATACCCGCGCACTAGAAAAAGCTATCAAGGCTTTACTTTCAGCCGGGCGTGTGGAGTTTTATGGCTTTGGCGCCTCTGGCTCCGTAGCTATTGATGCCCAGCATAAATTTTTTCGCCTACAGGTTTCCGCAGCTGCTTATACTGACCCACATATCCAGCACATGTCGGCCATTTCCCTGAATGACTCGGATGTAGTAGTTGCTATTTCACAAACTGGCCGCACAAAGGCGCTTATTCAAAGCGTCAAACTGGCGCGTGAAGCGGGTGCAACTGTTATAGGGCTGGTGCCGGAAAATACGCCGCTTGATGAGCTTTGTGACTTTCCCATCCATATTAATATGGAAGAAAACCACCTGGAGTTCGCTCCGGTTTCATCTCGCATAGCCCACCTAGTAGTTATTGATGTGCTTGCGATGGGAGTTGCGCAACATCGCAATACCGAACTCAAAGAACACCTCAAATTGCTCAGCAAAAGCCTACGTTCCTTGCGAACCGGAAAAAACAAAAAAAATTGATTCAGTTCAATCCCAGCAAATAACGATTAAAAAACGAAAGTACTCGGCTTTCAAATTCAAGGCTACTTTGAGTATCAAAGCTGGCATGCTCCACGCCTTTAGCCAGCCAGATTTCTTTGGGCTGTCTTGCTGCAGCGAAGAGTAAATCGCCACTTTCTTCTGAGATCACAATGTCGGTAGTACTATGCAGAATTAGCACGGGGCGAGGGCTAAGCTGACTAACCCAAGTCGTTGCATCAATGTCCTCAATGCTGCCTTTAATTTCTCGCTCAGCCCAAAAGCGAATCAGTTGTGCAAAAGGAAAGGCCGGCAAGCCGGTGAAATAACGAATACTAGTGTCAATCGTATCCCGCATAGATGAAAAAGCGCTATGAAGAACCAAAGCACGAACCTCCTCATTCATGGCGGCATATTGAGCAGCCATCGTTCCCCCAAGAGAAATGCCTAGAAACCCGAAGCGCTATGGGTCAATATCATCCTGCTGGCCAAGAAAGTTAAACCAAGCATCCAGATCCGACATTTCATGGAGCCCGAAGCCAATTAGCTCACCACTGTTTTGGTCATGCGCTCTGACTGAGCTCAACAAAACTCCATATCCTTGGCGAGACAGCATCTCAGCTTCTTCCAATAATTCGCTACGATTAGATTTATAGCCATGCTGTAAAACCACGGCGGCTCCATTTCGTGATGGGATATACCAGCCGTAAAGACGAATACCGTCAGTTGACTGTACAAAGACATCTGCATAATCAAGGTCAAAATCAGCTGGGGTTTTTGCCAGTTCAGACCTAGCCTCTGCCGGATGATAAACTAGCTCCAGAGCCTGGTTTCTCGAAACTAGTAACAGGGTAAAGAACAGTAGCAGCATTAACCCGCCAACTACCGTCAATGGCCTTAGTAAAAAATTTTTTCTCATTATTCTACGGTGACAGATTTGGCTAGATTTCTTGGCTGGTCCACATCTGTACCCTTGATGACAGCAACATGATAGGAAAGCAGCTGCAGAGGAATGGTATAAATGATTGGATCCAGAAATTCACTGCTGTGCGGCATATTGATGACCTTTATAGTGTCATCATCTTCAAAGTGTGCTTCTTTGTCAGCAAAAACATATAACTTACCTCCACGTGCACTCACTTCCTGCAGGTTGGATTTTAGTTTTTCAAGCAACTCATCATTAGGCGCGATGGCAATAACCGGCATATCTTCATCCACTAGCGCAAGCGGTCCATGTTTAAGTTCGCCAGCAGGATAAGCTTCGGCATGAATATAAGAAATTTCCTTGAGTTTTAGTGCTCCTTCCTTGGCCACTGGATATTGTACGCCACGTCCAAGAAACAGCGCATGATCTTTTTCAGCAAAGTCATTTGAAATTTCTAAAATCGCCTGGTCAAGTTTAAGCACTTCGTCAATTACTTCAGGTAGGTGATGTAGTTCGTTAACGAGGTGCTTTTCATCGTATTCTGTAAGGCCCTTATGACGAGCTAATATGATGGGCAGCAGGGAAAGTATGCACAACTGTGTAGTAAAGGCCTTGGTAGAAGCTACTCCTATTTCTCTACCCGCCTGGGTCATAATCATCAGATCAGATTCCCTCACCAGTGAGCTGTTGGAAACATTACATATAGCTAGTGTCGCCAGGTAGTTAGACTCATTGGCATAGCGCAAAGCGGCCAAAGTGTCTGCGGTTTCTCCGGACTGTGAAATGGTCACGAAGAGGCAGTTTTCCGGCACAATAATATTGCGGTAGCGATACTCACTTGCGATATCAACAGAACAAGACATGCGGGCAATATTTTCAAACCAGAATTTGGCAATCATACCAGCATGGTAACTTGTGCCGCAGGCAACAATTTGAATACTTTGTGTTTTTTCAAAGACCTCCTGTGCTGCCACTCCAAAGGCTTGTTCCAACACATGAGTATGACTTAACTTTTCGGCAAGTGTATTTCGAATTACTCTTGGCTGTTCAAAAATTTCCTTCAGCATGAAGTGCCGAAACGCCCCTTTGGAGCTGTCTGCCATCTCTTCACTTAAACGAACAATATGACGGTTGATTTCTTTACCATCATTCCAGATGCGAATTTTCTTGATGGTAATTTCTGCAATATCACCTTCTTCCAGATAGATAAATCTATCTGTGACCTGGCCCAGCGCCCCGGGGTCCGAGGCAATAAAGTTTTCCCCCATTCCCACGCCAATAACCAGCGGACTGCCACTACGTGCAACGACTATTCGATCCGGAAACTCTTTTTTAATAACAGCAAGGCCATAAGCCCCTTCAAGTCGGCCAACGACGTCTTTAACAGACTGAGTTAAATCGCCTTGTTTTTTGACAAACTCGGCATGAATCATGTGCACGATGACTTCGGTATCAGTCTGCGTCAAAAATTCATAACCCTGCGCAAGAAGCTCCTGTTTGAGTTCTTGGTGGTTTTCGATGATTCCGTTATGAACCAAGGCTAGGCTATCACCGGAACAGTGTGGATGTGCGTTGACTTGTGTCGGTTTTCCGTGGGTAGCCCAGCGAGTATGCGCGATACCTATAGTACCTTTGATATCGCTGTTTTGAACTTTTTCCTCTAGGGCGGCAACTTTGCCAACTGTTTTTATACAGTCAATACTGCCATGCTTTTTATTGATCAAGGCAAGCCCTGCAGAATCATACCCTCGGTATTCCAGGCGACGAAGCCCTTCCAGCAAGATATCTGTTACCTTTCTCTGGCCGATAGCACCAACAATGCCACACATGGTTTTACTTCCTGTTATTTTTTTGCGGCCTCTTCCAGCCGTCAATATTTGTTTGCTTGCTGCGTGCAATCACTAATTGCCCCGTCTCAGCATTTTTGGTAACAATCGAGCCAGCGCCAACCGTAACGCCATTTGCTATTTTTACTGGCGCAATCAGAGCAGAGTTAGAACCTATAAAAACATTATCACCAATAATTGTCTGGAACTTATTAACTCCATCATAATTGCAGGTTATTGTTCCTGCTCCGATATTCACACCTGAACCCATTTGGGTGTCGCCAACATAGCTGAGATGATTAACCTTGCTGCCTTTACCGATATGAGCTTTTTTGGTTTCAACAAAATTACCAATTTTTGCTTCATCATCTACCAGGGTTCCCGGGCGAATACGGGCAAAGGGGCCAATGCTGCATTTGCTTCCAATGCTAGCATCTTCTATAACGCTGTTTGCTTCAATTCGGGTTTCCTTCTCAATAGAGCAATTTTTAATTATACAGTTTGGCCCTATACAAACACCCTTTCCTAGCTTAACCTTGCCTTCTATAATCACATTGATATCTATCTGTACTTCTGTATCCGCTTCTAATTCACCCCGACAGTCAAAGCGTGAAGGGTCAAAAAGTTTTACCCCCTGAATCATAAGTTGATGTGCCTGATCTATCTGGTGTGCTCTTTCAAGTGTAGCTAGTTGTAACATATTGTTGACGCCGCTGGCCTCTAGTTCATTATCGCAGCTGACATCATTTACTTTACAACCATCCTTTATACAAAGCTCGACAATATCCGTTAAATAATATTCTTTCTGTGCATTACTGTTTTGAATTCTAGGAAGCCACTGTTTTAATTTTTCTACCGGAAATGCCATGATGCCCGTATTAATTTCTGTAATTTTTCGTTGTTCCGCATCTGCATCTTTTTCTTCGACAATGGACCTGATCTGACCGTCTATATCGCGTATTATTCGGCCAAGTCCCTCTGGGCATGAAACGTCACAAGTTAATACTGCCATGGATTGCTCATCAGTTTTATCCAGCAGCTTCTTCAGAGTTGATGTCTTAATAAGTGGCACATCTCCGTAAAGGACCAGCACTTTGGCCTTCTCATCAAGCATTGGAAAAGCCTGCTCAACAGCATGAGCCGTCCCTTTTTGTTCGGCTTGGAAGACAAAATTTAGCGGCAGATATGACAGCTTTTTCTGAATCTTTTCGGCCTGATGACCAATAACCAATGTCGTATTTTGGGATTTAAGTTTTGCTGCCGTTGCAATGACATGCTCAACCAAGCTCCGACCAGCAAGCTCATGTAAAACTTTTGGGGTCTGCGAATACATCCTTGTACCCTTGCCAGCCGCTAGAATAACAACATTTAATTTACTACTCATGCTTGCCTTCCGTCCTCTAAGCTAGAGTTAGCTATAACCACAAGAATAGCAAAAAAAAAAGCAGCTAACGCTACTTTTTCGTAATTCACATTATAGCCTTGCCCTAGCCCTGTTTCAGGATCCGGTCTTTCTGCGCAACTGTTGCAGAGTGCGAATCTGAGCTGCTGCTTCAGCAAGTTGGGCTGCTGCTCTAGAGTATTCAAATTCTGCATCCTGATTGGCAATCGCAGCCTCAGCTTCTTGGCGAGCTTTTTCAGCTGTCGCTTCGTCAACATCGCGGGCGCGGATAGCTGTGTCAGCCAGAATATTGACAGTACCGGGCTGTACTTCTAGAAAGCCGCCAGAGACGTAAAAGATTTCTTCCTCGCCTCCTTCTTTAACCACACGAACTGGACCCGGAATCAGGGCAGTCAGAAGTGGGGCATGTCCTGGATAGATACCCAGATCTCCGAAACTACCAGCTGCGGTCAATGATTCAACATCACCTGAGTAAATTCTGTCTTCAGCGCTAGCAATATCACAATAAAAGGTTCTAGCCATAATGATTTCCGGTTAGCTTACTTAGCCCTTCAAAGTTTTAGCTTTCTCAACGACATCTTCAATACCGCCTACCATGTAAAAGGCCTGTTCTGGCAGGTGGTCATATTCGCCTTCAAGAATTGCCTTGAAGCTACTGATAGTTTCTTTAAGAGAAACGTATTTGCCTGGCGTGCCAGTAAATACCTCTGCAACCGTACAGGGCTGTGAGAAGAAACGCTCAATTTTTCGTGCCCGGCTCACGGCCAGTTTGTCATCTTCGGATAGCTCATCCATACCCAGAATGGCAATGATGTCTTTCAGTTCTTTATAGCGCTGCAGAATGGTCTGAACGCCTCGTGCCACCTGATAGTGTTCCTGGCCAATCACCAGTGGATCAAGCTGGCGTGAGGTGGAATCGAGTGGATCCACAGCGGGATAGATACCCAGCGACGCAATATCACGTGAGAGTACAACCGTTGCATCAAGGTGGGCAAAGGTGGTTGCCGGGGAAGGGTCAGTCAAGTCATCCGCTGGCACATATACGGCTTGAATAGAAGTGATAGAACCACTTTTAGTAGAAGTAATACGCTCCTGGAGGGCGCCCATTTCCTCGGCCAGTGTTGGCTGATAACCTACGGCAGAAGGCATTCGGCCTAACAGTGCAGATACTTCCGTACCGGCCAGGGTATAACGGTAAATATTATCAACAAAAAGAAGCACATCACGGCCTTCATCACGGAATTTTTCTGCCATCGTTAATCCGGTCAGAGCCACTCGCAGCCGGTTACCTGGGGGCTCATTCATCTGACCGTACACCATGGATACTTTTGAGTTGCTAAACGTTTTGGTATCAATAACGCCTGCTTCCTGCATCTCATGATAGAAGTCATTTCCTTCACGAGTACGCTCACCGACACCAGCAAAAACTGATAATCCGCTATGCTCGGTGGCAATATTATTAATAAGTTCCATCATGGTGACGGTCTTACCGACACCGGCACCACCGAAGAGCCCGACTTTACCACCTTTAGCGAAAGGACAAACCAGGTCAATTACTTTAATGCCGGTTTCCAGCAACTCTTCTGAAGCAGCCTGTTCATCATAGCTGGGGGCCTTACGGTGAATTGGCATTTTTTCCTTTTCCCCGATTGGTCCGCATTCATCGATCGGATTGCCCAGCACATCCATGATGCGGCCCAGGGTTTCCACCCCAACAGGAATACTAACAGGCGCGCCCGTATCATCCACGCTCAGGCCCCGGCTTAGTCCCTCAGTAGAACCCATGGCAATTGTTCGCACAATTCCATCGCCCAGCTGCTGCTGAACTTCCAGCGTGATCTCTTTATTCGCTACTTTTAGCGCATCATAAACTTTCGGAACAGAATCCCGAGGAAATTCTACGTCAATAACTGCGCCAATAATTTGTACGATACGACCGCTGCTCATTTTGTGTCCTCTATTTCAAACTCTTCTAAATTTTTTACTAGACTGCTGCTGCACCACCAACGATCTCGGAGAGCTCCTGGGTGATGGCTGCCTGTCGAGCCTTGTTATAGATAAGCTGCAACTCATTAATAAGTTCACCGGCATTATCTGTGGCATTTTTCATGGCTATCATTCGTGCTGCCTGCTCACAGGCGTTATTCTCTACAATAGCCTGATAAACCTGAGACTCGATATAACGAGTCAGCAGGCCGTCCAGCAGTTCTTTTGCATCCGGTTCATATATATAGTCCCAGTGATGCTTCATTCCATCTTCTTCTGACATCGGCAAGGGGAGGAGCTGTTCAATGGTTGGTTTCTGTGTCATCGTATTGACAAACTCATTGCCCACCAAGAACAGTCTGTCTATCTGTCCTTCTTCAAAACTCTCGAGCATGACTTTTACCGCACCAACGACATCCTCTGTGGTAGGTTGATCACCGATATTACGAATAGCAGCAACCACGTTTCCGCCAAAGCTATTAAAAAAACTCGAGCCTTTTGCGCCAACCGTGCAAATATCTACTCCAACGCCCTGATCATGCCAACTCTTCATATTGATAATCATGTTCTTGAACAGGTTAATGTTCAGGCCGCCGCAAAGCCCCCGGTCAGTCGAAACCACGATATAACCAACCCGTTTGACTTCACGCTCATCCATAAACTCATGTTTATATTCTGGCGTTGATGCCGCAATATGGCTGACGACGCTACGGATATTACGCGCATAAGGTTTCCCCAACTCCATACGATCCTGCGCCTTGCGCATCTTGCTGGCTGCCACCATTTCCATGGCGCTAGTAATCTTCTGCGTATTCTTAATACTGCCAATCTGATTACGAATTTCTTTTCCGGCTGCCATGCTTAATTACCAGGTCTGTGTCTCAATGAATTTATCCAGGGCTGCCTTGAAGCTAGCTTCCGTATCATCAGTGTAATCACCCGTGTCATTGATTGCCTTCATGAGTGCAGCCTGTTCGCTGTTCATGTAGGAAAGCAACGAGCTTTCGAAATCCTGGATCTTGTTGATTTCAACCTGTTTCAGATAGCCGTTGTTAGCGGCATAAATTACCACCGCCATTTCAGCAACGGTAAGGGGAGAATACTGAGGCTGTTTCATCAGCTCGGTGACGCGCTGTCCATGTTCGAGCTGAGCTCGTGTTGCGTCATCCAGGTCAGAGGCGAACTGGGCAAAAGCTGCCAGCTCCCGATACTGTGCCAAGGCAAGTCGGATGCCTCCCCCTAGCTTTTTGATAATCTTGGTCTGTGCTGCACCACCCACTCGACTGACTGAAATGCCTGCGTTCATGGCCGGACGGATGCCAGCATTGAAGAGAGAAGTTTCCAGGAAGATCTGACCATCTGTGATTGAAATCACGTTGGTCGGTACGAAAGCTGAAACATCTCCCGCCTGGGTTTCGATAATCGGCAGCGCTGTTAGTGAGCCGGTCTGGCCTTTAACTTCACCATTAGTAAATTTTTCTACATAGTCAGCATTTACACGTGCGGCTCTCTCCAGCAGACGTGAGTGCAAGTAGAAAACGTCACCAGGGTAAGCTTCACGGCCTGGAGGACGACGCAACAGCAATGAAATCTGACGATAGGCCCAGGCCTGTTTGGTCAGGTCATCATAAATAATCAGCGCATCCTGTCCACGGTCGCGGTAGTACTCCCCCATGGTACAGCCTGCGTAGGGAGCAATGAATTGCATGGCGGCTGGATCAGAGGCGCTAGCAGCTACTACGATAGTATGGTCCATAGCACCATGCTCTTCGAGTTTGCGAACCACAGAGGCAATGGATGACTGTTTCTGTCCCACCGCTACATAAATACATTTTACGCCGGTGCCTTTCTGGTTGATGATGGCATCAACTGCTACGGCGGTTTTACCCACCTGACGGTCGCCAATAATTAGCTCACGCTGACCGCGGCCAACTGGCACCATGGCGTCGATTGCTTTAAGTCCTGTCTGAACCGGTTGGGATACACCCTGTCTGGCAATTACCCCAGGAGCCACTTTTTCAATAGCGTCGGTTTTTTTGGCATTGATAGGCCCTTTGCCGTCAATTGGATTTCCCAGCGCATCGACCACTCGGCCTTCCAGCTCCGGACCAATTGGGACCTCAAGAATACGTTTGGTACAACGGCAAGTCTGGCCTTCAGCGAGACTTTGATAGTCACCCAAAACAACAGCTCCAACTGAGTCTCTTTCCAGGTTGAGCGCCATACCATATAGGCCGCCTTCAAACTCAATCATTTCTCCATACATCACATCGGCAAGGCCATGAATACGTATAATGCCGTCGGACACAGACACGATCGTGCCCTCGTTTTGTGCCTGAGCACTAACATCTAGCTTATCAATCCGATGTTTAATAATTTCGCTTATTTCTGAAGGGTTCAGTTGCTGCATTCTCTATTTTCCTCTACTAGGATCCCATTGCCTCTGCAAGACGGTGGAGTTTGCCTCTTACGGAATCATCAATGACTAGATCACCGGCACGAATAACAATGCCGCCAATCAGATCCTTGTTAATTTCACTGTGAATTTTTACATCCCGATTCAGTTTTGCCTTGATCGCCTGTGCCAGTTTCTTTTCCTGCTCACTGGCCAGCGGAAATGCTGTGATGATTGCTACATCAACGGTTTTTTCCTTTTCTGCCTTGAGCCGATCAAACAATTCAAGAATTTCCGGCAACAATCCAAGGCGCTTGTTTTCTGACAACACTTTTACAAAGTTATGTAGCGACGCATTGATCTCATCCTTGCACAAATCAATAACTATCTGTGCCTGCTGTTCACTCGTCAGCGATGGTGAAGAAAGCGCGGAGGCTACGGTTTTATGGCTGACGACATTTGCCAGCAAGGCCAGCATGTCAGACCAGGTCTGCAAGTTGCCATTATGCACAGCCACTTCAAAAGCTGCTTTGGCATAAGGTCTTGCTAGGGTTGTGAGCTCTGCCATAGTCGGTCGCTTTCCTTACAGGGATTCCGCCAGTTTTTCAGTTAACTTGGCATGCGCAGCTTCATCAATGGATGCTTCCAGTATTTTTTCCGCTCCACTGATAGCAATTTTTGCTACCTGCGCGCGAAGCTGCTCCTTTGCACGATTGACTTCCTGTTCAATCTCGGCCTGAGCCCCCGCAATCATGCGCTGGCCTTCTTCACGGCCCTGCTCTTTGGCTTCCTCAACTATCTGGCTTGCGCGCTTGTTAGCCTGGTCGATAATGCTGGCAGCCTGAGCTTTGGCTTCCTTCAGCTGCTCCGCAACATTTTCCTGTGCCTGCTCCAGATCCCTGCTGGCTTTATCGGCTGCTTCCAGACCATCAGCAATGCGTTTCTGTCTTTCTGCCAGAGCAGCAGTCAGTGGCGGCCAGACATATTTCATGCAGAACCACACGAAAAATGCAAAAGCGATCATCTGACCGAGCATCGTTGCATTAATGTTCACAGTGTTACCTCTTGGTAATAGCGTTCAATATCTAGCGTGTTGGTGATTAGCCGACCAGCGCCGCTGTAAACGGGTTGGCAAAGGTAAACCACATCCCAATAGCCAGACCAATCATTGTGATGGCGTCAATAAGTCCCGCAACCAGGAACATTTTGCCCTGCAGCATGGGTGCCAGTTCTGGTTGACGAGCTGAGCCTTCCAGCATTTTGCCGCCCAAAATACCAAAACCAATCGCTGTGCCCAGTGCGCCAAGGCCTAGTACCAACAATACGCCAAGTACTGTATTCGCTAAGATTAGTTCCATTTTTTTCCTCCAGTTTTAAAGGTCTTGCCTAATGTTAAAAAGTGAATCGTTACACGTAATATATTAGTGATGCTCGCAGGCCTGGCTCAGATACACAATGGTGAGCATCATGAAAATAAAGGCCTGCAAGGGGATGACTAATAAGTGGAATGCCGCCCACAAAAAGTGTGCGGGCAATTGAAAGACGCCGAACAGGGCTATTAGCAGAAACACTAGCTCGCCAGCATAAAGGTTGCCATACAGTCGCAAGCCTAGGGAGACAGGTTTTGCCAAGAGGGTCGGCACTTCAATTAACAGATTAAAAGGCATTAGCTTTGGGCCAAAAGGCTGGAAAGCCAGCTCTTTTAGAAACCCCCCGGCACCCTTTATTTTGATGCTGTAAAAAATGATCAGAAAAAAAATGGATATGGACATCCCCAGCGTTATATTGGGGTCCGTCGTGGGCACAACACGGAATGCAAACTCCGGGTCACCAGAAACTTTCTGTGCCAGCCATGGCAACCAGTCCACCGGCACCAGGTCCATGGTATTCATCAGTAAAACCCAGACAAAGATTGTCATGGCCAGTGGGGCTATCAAGGTGCTTTTGCCATGAAAGGTATCCTTGACGCTAGTCTCGATAAACTCATAGACCCACTCAATAAAATTCTGTAGACCCCCAGGAACACCAGAAGAAGCCTTTTTGGCCGCCGACCTGAAAACTAGAACAAAGACCAGACCAAGACCAATGGACCACAAGAGCATGTCTACATGAAAAGCCCAGAAACCCATCTCTGCTGCTTCTTCACCATGGGCAAAGTGCCAGTGTCCTTCAGCATCTTTACCAAAGGTCCAGAATTGTAAATGGTGTTGAATATACTCTCCCTGGGTTTGGGAGTGTTCTGCTGCTCCGTGAGCAATTTCGCCAGCTGCTTCAGCCATAATTAAGCGGTTTTCCTGATTTTCGCCACATTTACGTGGATTTTAACCCCATTTTCACGGTAGCTATTAATCCGGCAACAAGTGTAACAACAAAACTAACAATCACTGCCAACTCATTTAGGGGCTTGATACCGGCAAATACCACTGCAAAAAGTGCTGCAGTGATAATCAGTTTTCCAGTTTCACCGGCATAAAATGATTTCACAATCATAGGCATCTGCCGGGCCCCGCGATATCGAAATACTTTCAGGGCAAAGTACGCGTTTGGCCCCGTACTGATCATACCACCGAGAAATACTGAATAAGCCGCCACTAAATCTGTCAACGCCAAAGAACATAGTGCCGCTATTACAGTGACAACAAACTGAGTAACAATTACCTTGTAAATCGGAGGAGCTTTAAGATTGGCTACAGTTGGCGTAGGCTCTTTCGGCTTGCTCATCCTGGCGTATTGAACTTCGGTGCTTTTCGACGGGGCGGGATTATAAAGATTTTCATGCAAACAGGCAATGACCTGTCTACCCTACTTGATATGCTCTAGTATGCCATCTAGCTGATCCAGCGAAGAATACTTAACCACTAGCTTCCCTTTGCCTTTTGCAGAGTGTTGAATCTGTACTTCGGCACCTAGCTTTTCTGCTAATGTGTCCTGTAAGTGCCTGATGTCAGGATCCAGGCCTTTTGGGTGTGCTTTGCCAGCGGGTTGTTTTTGCAGGCGCCTAACCAAAGCCTCTGTCTGCCGAACTGACATTCCTTTCCCGACCACGGTTTTAGCAGCTCTTGATTGCTGCTCTCCATTCAAAGCCAACAGTGCTCTGGCGTGTCCCATCTCCAGATCACCGTGCTCCAGTGACAACCGAACATCCGAATTTAGGCTCATCAGTCGAATTAAGTTGCTCACCGTGGTCCGTGATTTGCCTACCGCATCAGCGACCTCCTGCTGGGTGAGTTCAAATTCGTCTTGCAGGCGCTTCAAAGCCATTGCTTCTTCAATCGAGTTGAGGTCTTCTCGCTGAATATTTTCAATCAGCGCCATGGCGATCGCTGCCTCATCAGGGACATCCTTGATGATGACGGGAATACTGTCCAACCCGGCCATCTGCGAGGCCCGCCAGCGTCTCTCTCCCGCAATGATTTCATAATGCTTATCACTGATGGGGCGAACGACGATAGGTTGCATCAGTCCCTGCGCCTTGATAGAAGCCGCCAGATCCTCAAGCGCTTCTGGCCGCATATCCAGTCGAGGTTGATAGCGCCCCGCCTGAATAAATTCAATCGGCAGTTTCAATAAATCATTAGCTATTGCCACAGAGGGGCTTGGGTCATTTCTCTCTAGATGGCGCTTCTCTTCAGGGCCTGGGTCCGCAGTGATTTTAGTCTGTGATCCCAGCAGGGCATCAAGCCCTCTGCCTAGACCTCGTTTTTTTAAAGGCATGTTGCTTACTCTTTGCTTTCTTCTGATTGGGATGTGGCGTTTTCCACTTTTGCTGGGGCTGCTTTTCGCAGTATTTCTCCAGCAAGTGCTATATACGCCAGCGCTCCTCGGGAGCTAATGTCATAAGCCATGACAGGCAAACCATAACTCGGCGCTTCGGCTAGGCGTATATTCCGGGGAATTACCGTCCGATAAACCTTGTCGCCGAAATAATCTTTTAATTGCTCAGAAACATCAAGTGTCAGGCGATTTCTGGGATCAAACATAGTACGTAGAATACCCTCTATTTCCAGCTTTGGGTTCAAATTATCAGCAATTGCTTGGATAGTATTGCTCAGGGCGCTGAGGCCTTCCAAAGCATAGTACTCACATTGCATCGGTATCAGCACACTATCCGCTGCCACCAGTGCATTTACCGTCAGCATATTCAAAGAAGGAGGGCAGTCTATCAGCACAAAATCAAACTCCAGGCTGTTTTCGTTGAAAATCTTTTTCAGCGTTCCCTCTCTCTTGTCGGAGCTCAGCAAGAATACTTCAGCTGCCGTCAGGTCACTGTTTGCCGGCAAGACTTCATAACCTGCCTGATCAGCATATGTTACAACGTCTGAAAATGTGGCTTCACTGGTCAAAAGATCATAAACCGAGCACTCCACCTCGTTTTTTTCTATGCCGCTACCCATGGTAGCGTTACCCTGAGGATCCAGGTCCACCATCAGCACATTTCGGCCAGCTCTAGCAAGCGATGCGGCCAGATTGACAGTGGTTGTGGTTTTACCTACTCCGCCTTTCTGGTTTGCTATGGCAATAATTCGTGTCATTTTTATCAATCAGTTTTTCCCAACTCCAGTAAGTGTCTGGAGCCTGGTTCTCCCGGTAAACTCAACTCATGTAGCGCGAGTACCCGAAAGGTTGTCGGCATCTCTGCAATTTCCTGCTCAGGGTACTGCCCTTTCATTGCTAGTAGCCTGCCCCTTGTTGCCAGCAGGTGTTGGCTTTGTTCAATAAACTGCTTCAGTGTCGAAAAAGCCCTGCTAAGGACAGTATCAAATGCCTCCTGACTTTGATAGCTTTCAACTCGCTGCTGGACAATATCAACATTTTCCAGCTTGAGCTTTACCACACTTTGGTAAACGAAGCGCATCTTTTTGCCGTTGCTGTCCAGTAGACTGAAACGGGATTGCGGCAGGCAAATGGCCAGCAACAAGCCGGGAATCCCGGCTCCGGTCCCGACATCCAGAATTTTTTTTCCGCGTATATAGGGCAGAATACTCAAACTGTCCAGAAGGTGCAGCCTCAGCATTGCTTGCGGCTCTTTGATGCCAGAAAGGTTGTAGGCCTGGTTCCACTTCACCAGTAGTTCCAGAAAATCAAGCATTTTTTCCTGCTTGGCCATATCAATATCCAGCTTTAAATAACTGATACCGTCACTTAATTCGGCACTTAGCGAGGTGTAATCAAACTGCCGCATTACCTGCTTCAAGCTGACTGACTTTCCTGTAAAGCCTGTTTTTTACCGACCTGCTGCTTTTTCAGATAAATCAGTAACAGCGAAATAGCCGCTGGAGTCACTCCTGGAATGCGTGATGCCTTGGCAATGCTGACTGGTTTTGCCTGTGACAGTTTCTGCTTCAGCTCATTGGATAAACCGGAAATTCCCTGATAATCAAAATCCTCTGGCAAACGGGTCGCTTCCTGGGTTTTGAGTTTTTCTATTTCACCCTGCTGGCGATCTATATAACCCTGATACTTGAGTTTTATCTCTACTTGTTCACTGACAGCTGGTAGCGGCAGCTCTGTTAATACGCCCGCATCCACACAAGCCTCATTTAGCTGATTCACATTGACACGTGGACGAGCCAGAATATCTGATAGGCGATATTCGTGAGCCAATGGTTTGTCCAGTAGGGGATTTATAAAACCGGCCAGATCAGAGTCTGCCTGCACCCAGGTCTGCCGCATTCGCTGTTCTTCCAATTCCACTGCTTCCCGCTTGGCATTGAAAGCCTCCCAACGCCGCTCATCTACCAGCCCAAGCTCCCTGCCAAACTCCGTCAAGCGTAAATCTGCGTTATCCTGTCGCAGCATCAGCCGGAATTCTGCCCGGCTGGTAAACATACGATAGGGTTCCTGTGTGCCCTGACAGATTAAATCATCGACCAATACGCCCAGATAGGCCTGATCCCGTGCCGGGCACCAGGCTTCCTTTTCTTGCACTGCAAGAGCAGCGTTGATGCCGGCCAGCAAACCTTGCGCTCCTGCTTCCTCATAGCCTGTTGTTCCATTAATCTGTCCGGCGAAATATAGGCCACTGATAAATTTCGTTTCCAGCGAATACTTAAGATCCCTAGGGTCAAAATAGTCATATTCGATGGCATAGCCAGGACGGATGATGTGAGCCTTCTCAAAACCCTTGATATTAGCGATCAGTTCCTGTTGCACTTCAAAAGGCAGGCTGGTGGAAATACCATTGGGATACAGTTCGTGTGTGTTAAGCCCTTCAGGCTCGACAAAAATCTGATGGCTGTTGCGATCTGAAAATCGTACTACTTTGTCTTCTATCGAAGGACAGTAGCGTGGTCCTACACCCTCTATTTCTCCAGTATACATCGGTGAATGCTTGAGCCCTGCTCTAATAATGTCATGGCAGCGCTCATTGGTCTGAGTGATATAACAGGAAATTTGAGGGGGATGATCTTCCTCTAAACCCAGGTAAGACATCACCGGTAATGGTTTATCGCCTGGCTGCTCCTGCATCTGGGAAAAATCGACAGTCCTAGCATCAAGGCGTGGCGGTGTTCCCGTTTTCAGTCGACCTACCCGAAAAGGAAGTTCCCGCAGACGATGAGCCAGCGCGATGGAGGGTGCATCACCTGCCCGACCTCCAGCGTAATTCTTCAAACCGATATGAATTTTTCCGCCCAGAAAGGTGCCTGTGGTCAAAATGACCTTATCGGCAAAAAATTTCTGGCCCATCTGGGTAACCACACCTCGTACAAACTCTCCCTCGATAATGAGGTCATCAATTGCCTGCTGGAAAATATTGAGATTAGGCTGGCTTTCCAGAGTCTGCCGAATAGCCGCTTTATATAGAACTCGATCTGCCTGTGCCCTAGTTGCCCGAACTGCCGGGCCTTTGCTCGCATTAAGGGTTCTAAACTGAATTCCGGCTTTGTCTGCTGCCAGAGCCATGGCACCACCAAGGGCATCGATTTCTTTAACCAAATGAGTTTTACCAATCCCGCCTATAGCCGGATTACAAGACATCTGTCCTAGGGTCTCAACACTGTGACTTACCAACAGGGAGCTGACCCCCATGCGCGCAGCGGCCAGTGCTGCTTCTGTACCGGCATGCCCTCCGCCAATGATGATGACACCAAACCTGTCTTGCATAGTGTTTTTTCTGCCCTTGTCTCTAAAAGGGCGCTAAGTATACGGTAAGACTAAATTTTTTATAGCTTTACATAAAAGAATATATAAGTAGAGTGTTTTATATAGTTAGTATTTATTCTAATGTTATTGTTGTTATTAGTAAGAGAAATTTTGTGGAAAACATAAAATTTTTAATTTAAATCATAATCTTACGAATTTATATCTTTGTGGGAAGGCTGCCATTATCCTGCCTGTAACGCATGGATAGCC
>JAYQVM010000002.1:50778-56124 GCA_038148435.1 Gammaproteobacteria bacterium
CAAAAAAACAGTGAATTTATTCCTTTATTACACACAGGAAGCTATTCATCAGGCTACTTTTATACACAGCTTCTTGTTACGGATATATTTATTTACCAATGCAAAAAGAAGAAAAAATTTCTCCCAGCAGATCATCAGAAGTGAATTTTCCTGTTATTTCAGACAAGGCCTGCTGGGCAGCCCGCAAATCCTCAGCTAGCAGCTCGCCAGCCCTGTGTTGAGTAAGCTGTTCAAAGGCTCTGGTTAATGCCAAATCGGCGCGTTGCAAGGCATCCATATGACGCCGCCGGGCAATGAAACCACCCTCTTCCAGATTGGAGTAACCTGCCACCTGTTTCAGGTGTTCGACCAATATGTCCAGGCCAAGGTTTTGCAGGGTAGACATATAAATGCAGCTAAGCTGTAAAGAGGGCTCAAGGTAGAGCTTTGGTGTTTCACCACAAAGATCTATTTTATTTTTAATCAAGCTAATTCTTTCTTTGGGAATATCAGCATCCTGTAATTGCTGCCAGAGCTCAGATTCCTTAAATGTGTCAGGGGTTGCAGCATCCAGCATCCAGAGAATATGATCAGCCTGCTTGATTTCCTGCCAGGCACGCTTCATGCCTTCGCGTTCAACAAAGTCATCGCTGTCACGCAAACCGGCTGTGTCAATGATTTGTAGGGGCATGCCGTCCAGATTGATCAATTCACGCAAGGTATCGCGAGTGGTCCCGGCGATATCAGTAACAATGGCACTGGCCTGACCGCTTAACAAGTTTAACAGGCTGGATTTTCCGACATTGGGCTCACCGATAATGACGATCGATAAACCATCTTTAAGAATACGACCACTGTTGGCCTGAGTTAAAACGTCAGAAAGACTTGAACGTATAAGCTTAAGTTTTTCCTGAACCTCGGACGATTGTAAAAAATCAATTTCTTCTTCCGGAAAATCTATGGAGGCTTCTACGTATACACGCAGTGAGATAATGTCATTTAACAGCGTGTTGATGAGCCGGGAAAATTCTCCCTGTAAGGATCTCAGTGCATAGCGGGAAGCTTCTACAGAATGACTTTCAATCAAGTCAGCAATGGCTTCTGCCTGAGCCAGATCAATCTTGTCATTCAAAAATGCGCGCTCTGAAAATTCACCAGGTCTGGCTAGCCGAGCACCCAGCTCAATAATAGCCTGTAGCAACTGATCCAGAATGATTGGCCCACCATGAGCCTGTAATTCTAGGACATCTTCGCCAGTAAAAGAGTTTGGACCGGGGAAAAATAGAGTCAATCCTTTATCGATCAATTCACCGTCCAGGTTTTTAAAATTGGCATAGTGGGCAAAACGAGGAGCAGGTAAGGAGCCAGCAATTTTTCGGCTAATCTGCTGCACCATCGGGCCTGAAACCCGGACAATGCCTATACCGCCGATACCTTTTGGAGTTGCGATGGCGCAAATAGTATCGGTTGATATTTCAGAACTTGGAGACATCAAGCCCCACAGGATCAAGCAGTCTTAGTTTCGTAAGACTTGTTAACGCTACGAATAATGTACCACTGTTGAATGATATTAAACACATTGCTGACCAACCAGTACAATACCAGTCCTGCAGGGAACCAGAGAAAGAAGACGGTGAAAATTATCGGCATGAGTTTCATAATTTTTGCCTGCATCGGATCAGCTGTGGTGATTGGCATCATCAACTGAGAGGTATACATTGACAGGCCCATTATAAGGGGCAGAATAAAATAGGGGTCCATTGCAGACAAGTCTTCATACCATAAAATAAAAGGAGCCTGTCTTAATTCAACACTTTCCATAAGTACCCAGTAAATACCGATCAGAACAGGCATTTGCAATAACATCGGAAGGCAACCGCCAAGCGGGTTTACCTTTTCCTTGCGCCATAAATCCATCTGAGCCTGCATCATTTTTTGCTTGTCTTCGCCATAACGCTCACGCAACTGAGTGATTTTAGGCGCCAGGCGTCTCATTTTTGCCATTGACCGATAACTGGAGGCTGAGAGCCTCATAAACAAAACCTTGATAACGATGGTCAGCCCAACAATAGACCAGCCATAATTTCCAAAAAGGTCATTAATCTGGGTTAACAACCAGAAGATTGGTTGTGCGACAAACCAGAGCCAGCCGTAATCAATAGTCAGGTCCAGATCCTGAGAAATTTCGGCCAGGCGATACTGGTCTTTTGGCCCTGCCCAGAAACCAGCTTCAAGTGTTTCAGATGACTGGGGTGGCACATTAATAGCAGGGCTGACAAAACCCATGATGTATTCACCAGCACGATTTTTTCGTGTTGTATAAGTGTGGGTGATGCTGGCATCAGGAACCCAAGAAGCCAGAAAGTAATGCTGAGAGAAAGCAATCCAGCCACCTTCAACAGTATCAGTGCTGCCGCCACGGTCTATATCATCAAAATCAACTTTTTTGTAAGGGTCATCCGGTGTTGTTAGTGCGGCGCCAAGATAATTGCGCATGCTAAAGCCTGTTGTCGAACTCGGATCCGCAGCACCATCCCGTTTAATTTGACCAAAGAGGTTGGCTCGCCATGCATATGGGTTCTGATTGTTGATCAGGTACTGTATTTTTATCAGGTAGTCATTCGCATTAAAAATGAATCGCTTGGTGATTTGTACATTGTTGGCATCCGTAAAACTCAGATCAACATTGAGCTCACCTGTGTCCAGCGAAAAGCTGTTTTGAGAAGAGCTGTACAGGGGGCGCCCATCGTTTCCGGCATCGGGGCCGTTATCACCGATCAGGCCGCTTTGCGACACAAAAACACCAGCACTGTCATTTCTGAGAAGAATAAACGGGTCTTGCGGCGTTTCCAGTGAGGTCGGATACTGTGGGAGGGAGAGCTGTACAATGTCTCCACCGACGGGGTCTATCAAAACCCTGTGTACCGGGGTGTTTACTGAAATAAGGGTGCTGCTGTTATTGATGGTTGTTTGAGCAGGCGTTTGTTGTACCTGAGGCAAATCAGCGCTGCTACCTGTTGACAGCAAGCTGGTATCAGGCAGGTCCAGTGAGTTTTGTGTGCTGTTTTGTTCAGATGCTGCCGTTTGGGTGGACTGTGCCGGATAGTCTTCATTCCAGGCAAGCAAAAGCATGTAAGACACCAGGGCCAGGCCAAGAATAAGCGCGTTGCGAAAATGGTCCATATTAACTACTTCTTCGAATGATTATGTGCGTCGGGAACCGGGTCATAGCCCCCTTCATGGAAGGGGTGACAACGACAGACTCTTTTCATGCTCAACCAGGAGCCTTTCAGGGCACCATGCCGGCATAAGGCTTCCTGAGCAAAGGCAGAACAACTGGGGCTATAACGGCAATGTGCTCCGAGCAAAGGGCTAAGCAGATAGCGATAAGCAGCTATCAGGGCAAGCAAGCAGCGAGAGATAATAGATGGACTTTGCGCGGACATGCTTACCTATCTGTTGTTTTCGTAATTAAGTTTTTCCAACAATTCGTCAAACAGCTGATGAATCTGCTGGCTGATTTCCTGCTTGTTCAGGGAGCCCAGCCCTGACCTAGCCAATACAACCATGTCAATTGTACCAAACTCTGCCTGCCTAACACGAAAAGCCTCTCTGATCAGGCGTTTTATTTGGTTACGTTTAACAGCCAGGCGGACATTTTTTTTGGCTACAACGAGGCCCAAGCGAGCAGACTGTTGTGAGGGCCTGACCAAAACAAGCAGGTTGCTGCTCGAAACCCGATAACGCGCCTGGGAGAATACGGGTGAAAATTGAGAGGGACCAAGGAGTCGAGATGCTTTAGTGAAGCGCTGCATGGTTATAGCACCTTCCTGGAAAGCTCGGAACACCCATGATTTCCAGCGAAACCCCCGTTCTGCAGAAACCAGAATACCGGCTTGTGTCAAGCAGGACTGGAAATCACGCAGATAGTTTGGCTCGACCTTTAGCACGTCGTCGGTTAATGACCTGTCGTCCGCCTTTGGTTGCCATTCTTGCACGGAAACCATGGGTTCTGGCTCTCTTCAGAACGCTGGGCTGAAATGTTCTTTTCATAACAATCTCTTCTTAACTGCCTATCTGGGTTAATTCAGCAAGCGTGTTTTGACTAGGTGCTGTGCTGCCTAAAATTCGGAACGCGATTCTAAGGGGTTAGACACTGGAAAGCAAGAAAGCAGGCAGCTTTAGCTAATTTTTTACCTTGAGGAAAGTAGGCAGAGTTTATTAAAATTCGAGTATATAAAAAACCAAATTTTCGCGTGAGTGACCAACAACTTATACACAGATAATTAACAGGAAGTTATCTTAAAATATCCTAAAAAAGATACGTGTTTCAGACTGAAATTTTCAGACAAAATCACATAACTTGTTGAAAATTAATGATAAAAAAACAAATGAAAAAACCAGGTTTTTTTTCTTTATGTGTGGATAAGAACGCACGCTCTGAGTAGAATTAAACAAAAACTAGTAATCAAAACTCTGACTTTGGAGTCCCAAGCATCGTGATTGTATCTACCTGGCAGAAGTGTATTTATTGCCTGAAAAATGAGCTCCCGGCCCAACAATTTAATACCTGGATTAGACCCTTAAAAATCATTGTTGACAATACGGAGCTAGAAAGTGGTAAAGAGGTTCTTTATCTGCTGGCCCCCAACAAATTTGTGCTTGAGTGGGTAAAAGATCATTTTCTGAACCGAATTGAGGAGCTGTTGGATGAATTGAGTATACAGGCTGCTCCATTGCTTCGTCTGGATATCAGTAATGATGATAAATTCAACATGAAAACAGCAGTCAGCACATCTGATCTTGGTAGTATAGCAGCTCGTAATGAAAATCAAGACAGCAGCGATTTGCCTGCCGAAGTCTCCCATGCTCCTTCACGCTGGTCGCGTGAAAATATCCTTAAAATAAATCAAGAAAGTGCCCTTGGAAGCTCACTGCAACAGCCTGCCACTATAAAAGCTCAGCACACCAATATGGGCAGCGGCAAATTGAGCGGGCGTCTGCGTTACAAGGGTGAGCTCAACCGCAGTTATACCTTCAATAATTTTATTGAGGGCAAATCCAACCAGCTGGCCAGGGCGGCAGCGGCACAAGTTGCTGGCAATCCCGGTCAAGCCTATAACCCCCTGTTTATCTACGGTGGGGTTGGTTTGGGAAAAACCCATTTGATGCACAGTATTGGTAATCATCTGCTCGAGCAAAACCCCAATGCCAATGTGGTTTACCTTCATTCTCAAACCTTTGTTGGCAGCATGGTATCGGCTTTACAGCTCAATGCTATCAATGAGTTTAAGCGTTATTACCACTCTGTAGATGTTCTTTTAATTGACGATATACAGTTTTTTGCCAACAAGGAGCGCTCCCAGG
>JAYQVM010000003.1:0-48395 GCA_038148435.1 Gammaproteobacteria bacterium
TATAGTTCCTGTTGCTGGGATATGCGGATAATTGCCCGCCGCTGGTTGGATAACACCGATTTGAGCGGAAACTTTGTGCGAGAAAATAATGGAATTTTTATACAATTTGAACTAAAAGGTCTGGGAAATATCTTGGGTAATAGTATTGACTCATTTATTGGCAACAGTATTGCCGGCTTTAAGAATTATGATGAAAACAATTAAATTCCTACTCTTTCTGGCTCTGAGCAGCCCCACCCTGCATGTCCATGCCCAGCTCAGTGACAAGGTCATTGCCGTTGTCGATGGCGATGTGATTTTGCAAAGTGAATTCAATGAACGTCTGCTCAACATTAATCAAAATGGCCAGGGGAGAAATCTGCCCCCCCTGGCCGAGCTTGAAGAGCTGGTGCTCGACCAGTTAATCCTTGAAAGCATTCAGTTACAGCTAGCGGCTAACAACGGTATTCGCATTAACGACAATCAGCTGAATCAGACCCTGACGGCTATTGCTGAACAAAACAATATGACGTTTGAACAGTTTCGCAATGTTCTCAACAATGAAGGGGGATATCTGAACTTCCGCGAACAGATACGCCGCGATATGATGATCAATAATTTGCAGAGCAATGCCGTTAACGGGCGCATCTCCATAACCCGTCAGGAAGTTGAAAACTATCTGCGTTCGGAAGCTGCACAAATTGATATCGCCCCGGAATACCGTATTAACCATATCCTAATATCTTTCGACTCTCTCGGCCGGAATCAGCGCGCGGAAGAACTGGCAGAGCTGCTTTATCAAAGAATTCAGGATGGAGAAGATATTCTACAGCTGGCATCTTCAGGACAAATTCTTGGCATGTCAGTCAGTGGTGGCGATCTGACCGGCTGGCGTAAACCCGAAAACCTGCCGACCATGTTCCGCCCGGTGGTCCCAGATCTGACAGTCGGTGAAGTCAGTGAACCTTTTCGCAGTGACAGTGGATTTCATATCGTCAAGGTAGTGGATAAAAGAGGAGGGTCTGATTTGCAGGTTAATCAGACTCATCTGCGCCATATCCAGATTCGACCCAATGAAATTCGTACTCCGCAACAGGCTGAATCATTGATCAATGATCTGAATGAACGCATTGGAAACGGTGAGGATTTTGGCGACCTTGCTAGGGTTTATACGGATGACCCCGGCACCATGGTATCCGGTGGCGATCTTGACTGGATGACCGAGGGACAGTTGCCTCCTGCCTACCAACAGATCATTAACTCACTTGAGATTGATGAAATTTCAGCTCCATTCCAGGTCGAAGGCATCTGGCACATAGCCCAGGTACTTGATCGTCGTGTAGAGGATGTCACCGATGAAAACCGACGTTTCCAGGCCGAACAGATTATTCGTGAACGAAAGTATGAAACCGAGCTGGAAAACTGGCTCAGTGAAATCCGTGATACAGCCTACGTTGACATAAAATTGGGAGACGGCGATTAGCCAGCCCCATTTTATAGCGCTCACACCAGGTGAACCGGCAGGTATTGGGCCGGACATCTGTCTAAAGCTTGCAGACAGTTATATTAACCGCCAGGATCCCGTCTTCGCCAATATGGTTCCTGTAATTATCGCTGACCCTGATCTGCTTTCGGAGCGTGCCAGTCAACTTGATCTAAGTATCGACATTAAATCCTTTGCAGCCTTCAACCCAGATCAACCGGCACTATGGGTCGACTCGCTCAAGCTTGCCGAAGCCGCAGAACCAGGGAAATTAAATCAACGCAATGCCCCTTATGTGCTTGCTGCCCTGGACAGGGCAGTCGAAGGCTGCCTCAGCGGGAAGTTCCATGCCATGGTGACGGGCCCAGTGCAAAAAAGTATTATCAATGATGCCGGTATTACTTTTAGTGGCCACACCGAATACCTGGCGGAACATTGCCACTGTGAACAAGTCGTCATGATGCTGGTAATTGATGATTTACGGGTAGCGCTGGCGACCACTCACCTGCCACTGGCAGAGGTGCCCACAGCAATCAGTCAAGCCACCCTGGCTCAAGCTATTAGTATTTTGCACCGCGACTTGCAGAACAAATTTGGTATTGCGAGTCCACGCATTCTGGTATGTGGTCTCAATCCGCATGCCGGTGAAGGTGGACACCTGGGCCGTGAAGAAATCGACATCATCATACCCCTTATCGAGAAACTAAAGGCTCAGGGTTTGCGCTTGAAGGGCCCTCTTCCAGCTGATACGGTTTTCACCCCCAAATACCTGGAAAACGCCGATGTCGTTCTGGCAATGTATCATGATCAGGGCCTGCCGGTTTTAAAATCAAAAGGCTTTGGCGAAGCGGTCAACATAACCTTGGGCTTGCCGATCATCCGCTGTTCAGTGGACCATGGCACTGCCCTGGATCTGGCCGGCACTGGCAAGGCTAGCTTCGGCAGCCTGATGCAGGCATTCAAGCTGGCTGCCGGCATGCAAGTCAGGACCTGATGAAAACCCAGCACCGTGCCAGAAAACGTTTCGGTCAAAACTTTCTGCATGAACAATCTGTTATTGAACAGATCATTCAGGCTCTAGGGCCCAAAGCCCATCAGCAAATTATCGAAATTGGTCCCGGCAAAGGGGCCCTGACTGCTAGCCTAATCCATAGAGGCGCAAACCTGACAGCCATTGAAATTGATCGTGACCTGGCAGCATTGCTGAGACAGGAGTTCCATGAAAACGCCAATTTCAAGCTACTGGAGCAGGATGTACTGCAGCTTGATTTCAACACCCTGCTAGGTCCGGAAAAACCGGCACGCATCATCGGTAACCTGCCTTACAATATATCAACACCACTGATTTTTCATTTACTTGACTACCTGCCTGGCATTGCCGATATGTTGTTCATGCTGCAACTTGAGGTGGTCGAACGGATGTGCGCCCTCCCTAGCTCCAAAGCCTACGGACGTCTCAGCATCATGTGCCAGTATTACTGTGATGTGGAGAAGCTTTTTGAGGTTCCACCCCAGGCATTTTCACCAGCACCCAAGGTTACCTCTGCAATCGTCAGGCTGAAACCACGGCGTCAGGCCCTTCTCGAGGATCCGAAACTGCTGGAGACCTTGTTAAGGCAGGCATTTGCCCAGCGCCGCAAGACTCTGCGTAACAATCTGCAAGGGCTTGTTCCCGCTGAACAGCTAAAGGCTCTTGATATTGATCCAGGACTGCGTCCTGAAAATCTATCACTTCTAGACTATGTTAGAATTTGTCGCTGGCTTGGTCAGCAATTATCGGAATAAAGCAAGCACATGAACCTGCAGATAACTGAAAATTCGGGCATAAAGATAAGTGTACAGACGTGCTATCTGGAGCATCAGTCCGACCTCTTGAATAATGCCTATGCCTTTTCCTATACCATCACTATACAAAATATGCGGGCTGATACTGTGCAGCTACTACACCGTCATTGGATCATTACCGACCAGAATAATCAGGTGGAAGAAATCAAGGGCAAGGGCGTTATCGGCCAACAACCCAAAATCGGGCCCGGTGAAAATTTCCAATACTCCAGCGGAACCATACTCAAAGGCAATATAGGTGACATGAAAGGTAGCTATACCATGCTAGCAGAGAATGGTGAAACCTTCGAGGCGCTCATTCCAACTTTTGTACTGGCTACCCCTTACATGTTGCAATAACACTCAAAATTTACTGGAGAAAAAGATGGCTGTTTACGCAGTTGGTGATATTCAGGGTTGCTATAAACCTCTGAGAAAACTGCTCGACAAAATCAATTTCGACCCCGCCATCGATAGGCTCTGGTGTGTCGGCGACCTGGTCAATCGAGGTCCTGATTCACTGCGCACACTTCGTTTTTTGAAAGAGCTTGGACCCGCCTTTACCTCTGTTCTGGGTAACCATGATTTACATTTTTTGGCTCTGGCTACCGGAGCCCATGATGCTGGTAAAAAGAAAACTCTAAAAAAGTTGCTGAATGCTTATGACTGTGATGAGCTCTGTGAGTGGGTTAGATACTTGCCAATTATTCACCATGAAAGCCTGAAAACTAATAGGGGCAAGGAAGCATTTTTAATGGTTCATGCTGGTTTTGCCCCAGGCTGGAGCCTCGAACAGATTGTGGGCTACGCCAGCGAAATCGAAAGTGTCTTGCGAGGCGAAAAATACCAAAAGTTTTTGAGCAAAATGTATGGAGACCAGCCTGATATCTGGCATGAGAAATTGGATGGCATGAAACGCTTGCGTGTGCTGACAAATTATTTCACGCGTATCCGTTTCTGTAACCCGGAAGCAAAATTGAATCTGGCAGTAAAAACAGGCGCCAACACCGCTCCAAAAGGCTATAAGCCCTGGTACCAGTTTCAGAAAATTAATAAAGACTTGAGCATACTCTTCGGTCACTGGGCAACGCTAAATGGTGTTACCGATATGAAAAATGTTTATGCACTCGATACCGGCTGTGTCTGGGGACGTTGTCTGACAGCTTTACGGCTTGAAGATAAACAAATATTCTGTACTGAATGTAATTGAACTGAATTATCTATAGTGAAAAATTACCTGGTTGGCGGCGCTGTCCGCGACAAGTTGCTGGGGCTGCCCGTCAAAGACAGAGACTGGGTCGTCGTCGGTGCTACAAGTGAAGAAATGCTGGAGCTGGGGTATGAACAGGTCGGCAAGGATTTCCCGGTTTTTCTGCATCCAGAAACAAAGGAAGAATACGCCCTTGCTCGCACCGAACGCAAAATAGGAACGGGGCACACTGGTTTCACCATCAATGCATCTCCTGAAGTTACTCTTGAAGAAGACCTGCTGCGCCGTGATCTGACCATCAACGCCATGGCTGAAGATGAGGATGGCGAACTTATCGATCCTTATGGAGGTCGTGAGGATATTCATAACAAAATTCTTCGCCATGTATCTGATGCTTTTGCCGAAGACCCTCTGAGGGTTCTGCGTGTCGCTCGTTTTTCTGCGCGCTTTGCCCATCTTGGGTTTGAAGTCGCTCAGGAAACCCTGCAAATGATGCAGCAGCTGGTTAATAACAGTGAGCTGAACACCCTACCCCCTGAAAGGGTCTGGCAGGAAGTCCGTCAAGCCCTGTCAGAACAGACGCCAGCTTTTTTTTTCCTGACTCTGCGCGATTGTTATGCCTTGGGGATCATCATGGAAGAAATTGAAGGACTTTTTGGCATTTCTCAAGAGAAGGCTCGCATGAGTCTGATGGCACTCACCAAAGCCACAGAACTGACTCCTGATATAGCCATTCGTTTTGCCGCGCTGTGTCATGAACTGGGCATCGTGCATGAATTCACCCTGCGGAAAAATCTGAGAAAAGTCGACAGCCTCTGCGATCGTCTCAAGGTGCCAAATGATTTTCGAGATCTTACCGCTATGGTCTGCGCCTATTGCGATGATTATGCTAGGCTTGACATGACGGATCCTTCATCCCCCATGTTTTTGTTTGAGCAAACTGATGCTTTTCGTCGACCTGAACGCTTCAGCTTTTTTCTGACAGCCTGTAAAGCCATTGGCAAGGCTCGCGGTGAAACGGATTATAATCTGGATGAAATGAACCGCTTGGTCATGCACGCCCTCAAGGTCTGTAAGAACATTGACACCAGCAAACTCAAAGAGGCGGGTTTCCAGGGTGAAGAGTTTGGAGAAAAACTCAAGGAGTTACGCCTGCAAACGCTGAGAGACCTGCTCAAATATGATGAATAAGATAAGCGACAATCCCGTTGTACTGATTACCGGTAGCGCGGCTCGAATTGGCGCCGATATTGCCCGACTGCTCCACAGCAGTGGTTATTGCATCATCGTGCATTATCTGCACTCACAGGAAGGGGCCCGGGAGCTTTGTGATGAACTAAACCAAGGCCGAACAAACTCCTGTCTCAGTCTTCAGGCCGACCTGCAGGATTTGGATGCAATTGAAGAACTCGCGCGACAAGGCATAGCCCATTGGGGGCGACTGGATGCTCTCATCAATAATGCCTCGAGTTTTTATCCAATATCGCTGGAAAAAATCCAGCAGGCTGACTGGCAAAACCTGATGGGAAGTAATGCCCGTGCTCCGGCATTTTTAAGTAAAGCCTGTTATCCCGCCTTAAAAAAAACTTCCGGCTGCATCCTTAATATTTCGGATATAGCAGCATCCACAGGGCGCTCTGATTACAGCCTCTACACCATGGCAAAAGCAGCCTTAGAAAATCTCAGCCGCTCACTGGCCCGGGAACTGGCACCAGAAGTCAGAGTCAATGCCATTGCACCGGGGTTTATTTTGCCGCCCAATGTTAGCGGTGCTGAAAGCTCTAAAAGTGATATCACTGTCGACCCCCTCAGTTACTCATGCCTGAACTATCCGGCCAGCACTGAAGATATCGCCCATGCAGCTTTATTTCTGATCAGAAAAGCCAGCTATATCACAGGGCAAACGCTGCATGTAGATGGTGGGAGAAAACTGATTTTTTAATAGAATGCACTTCGGCCATCAGGCAAGCTGAAACAATCAGCTCAGGTGCTTGCTTCCATGAATTGCGCCAGTTCAAAATCTCTCTGAGTTATACCAGTAGCTTCATGCGTCATCAGAGCGACCTCGACTGTTTTATAAACATTATACCACTCGGGATGGTGATTTATCTTTTCTGCGTAGAGTGCTACCCGACCCATAAACGCAAAGGCATCAATAAAATTACTAAACACAAAGGTCTTGTGTAGCTTACCGTTTTTAAGTTTCCAGGGGATCTTCAGGGAAGCGTTCAAGTCCGCGAGCCGCTCATTGATATCTGTATTGGAAAATGCCTGCAGCATATTTGTTCAACCTTTCTGTAAATCACTTCTGGCAGAAATGACACGGCCATGCCAGCTAAAGTCAATTGGCCAGAGTTTCTGTTTTTTCTTGTCAAAGCTATCCCATAATTCACCATATGTCTGTCCGAGTGAAGGATGTTTTTTCTGCTTTGCAAGCTGAGACAATGGCCACAAAACATAGGCATTTTCACAAATCTCGGGTCTGGGCAAGACTATCCCTTCATGTTTTCCGATGGTATCCCCAAAGACCAAGATATCGATATCCATGGTGCGGCTACTGAATTTAGCCTGTGTCCTGTCCCGACCAAGATCATCCTCAATTGTTTTCAGCACTGCTATGAGTTTTTGCAGCGGCATGTCAGTTTGCATGGTCACCACCATGTTAAGAAAGTTATTTCCACTAAAGCCTACCGCTCCACTCTCAAACACCGAGGAAAAATTCAGGTCTTTGAACTTCAAAAGCAAAGCATCAAGACACTGGCTGATGTTTTGCAGCGGATGGATATTGCTGCCAATCCCAAGTGCTACCCAACTCATATCAGCTCAGTTCTCTTTCAATAATAACGCCAACATCCCTGGCACCAGTCACTGCTCCAGGTTTCCCTAGGGTTAGTTTCAGTCGGCTAACCTTGAATTCGTTTAGTACGATACTGGCAATTTCTTCGGCCAGCGTTTCAATCAACTGGAACTCACTGGCTTCGACAAAACTGATCAGGCGTTTGGCGACAGCCTTGTAATTGAGCGTATCCTCAATGGTATCGGAACTGGCCGCTTTGCTAATATCAAATGCCATATCTAGATCAATAGAGACCTTTTGCCGAATCTTGCGCTCCCAGTCGTAGATACCGATAACAGTTTCTATCTCCAGGTTTCTTATATAGACGATGCCCATCAATCCTCTCTTTTTTTAAATGGCTGGCAAACTATCCAGAGCCCAGCGCGGCCTAGCCAGTATACTTAAATCATCAAAATGACCGGCCAGCAAACGCTGACAACCGGCATAGGCAATCATAGCGCCATTATCGGTACAGTACTGTAACTTGGGATAATAAATGCGGTAAGACTCTTTTTCAGCGAGGTCGCCCAGCACTTGTCGCAAGCGCTGATTGGCACTGACACCACCTGCCATCACCAGCGTATCCAGACCTGAAGCTTGGAGGGCACGCTGACATTTAATACGCATGGTATCAACCACGGCTTCCTGAAAAGCATGCGCAATATCCGCTTTACTTTGCTCATCCAGTTGCTGCAAGGGACTTGCTGACTGTAGTTCATGAATCGTATTGAGAGTAAAAGTTTTCAGTCCACTGAAGGAAAAATCCAGCCCGGGACGATTAGTCATGGGGCGTGGAAAAGTAAAACGCTCGGCTTTCCCCTTTTCGGCAAGACGGGCAACATGTGGTCCACCTGGATAAGGCAGGTCCAGCATTTTGGCCACCTTGTCAAATGCTTCACCGGCCGCATCGTCGAGCGACTCCCCCATTAGCCGATAAGCACCAATTTTTTCCACTTCGACCAGCTGTGTGTGACCACCCGACACAAGCAACGCCACAAATGGGAAGGTTGGACCATGCTCTTCCAGGAGCGGGGCCAGCAAATGTCCTTCCATATGGTGTACACCCAGTGTCGGAATATTCCATGTCATACCGAGTGCTCGCCCAATGGAAGCCCCTACCAACAGGGCTCCTGCCAGACCAGGCCCGGCAGTATAGGCAAGGCCGTCAATGTCTCGTGGTTTACAACCGGCCTTGTCCATAACTTCACGTATCAGTGGCAGGGTTTTACGGACATGATCTCGGGAAGCCAGTTCAGGAACCACTCCACCATATTTCTGGTGAAGTGCGACCTGACTATAAAGTGCATCTGCCAGCAAACCGTCTCGACTGTCGTATATGGCAACGCCGGTTTCATCACAGGATGTTTCGATTCCAAGCACTCTCATGCAACCTACCCTTTTTTGAGATTATTAATTCGTGAACTTCCACGATTTTCAGAAACTTGCATTATACATTTCCTGTAAACTATGGATAATTAACCAGTATCTATAATAAGGACAATTTGAACAAAGCATGAATTTTTACTTACCAATCTGCAGCTCACAAGATGCGTTGAGCCCTTGTCGGAATTTTTCATTATCACTGATAATGCTTCTGTCATTGTCTGCTTGTACATCATTTGACAATATGCTCACAGCCAATAATAGCTCGGATCAGACAGCCGTTTCTGAGAGTGAGCAGCCGATTTTGGAGCCCTTGATCGAAGATCTAGTAAATGCAGCCAATGATTTAGGGGAGCGGGACATTGTCTCCACGCAGGATGAAGAAGCCATACAGGTTCCTGAATCGGTCCAACCTGTCACTCCGGCTGTTGCCATGACCGCAAACAGGGTAGTGGAGAGAGAAATTAATGACTACCTGCAGAATCGTAGAGATCTACTAGGAATCTGGATTGAACGAGGCCAAATCTGGTTTCCTATGATCGAACAGATTTTTGGTGAGGAAGGCGTCCCTGATGAACTCAAATATATCGCACTGGGTGAAAGCAGCCTGAACACGACTGCCAGAAGTTCTGCTGGCGCTGTCGGTATGTGGCAATTCATGCCAGCGACTGCCAGAGGTGAAGGACTTCGCGTTGATACCTGGCTTGATGAGCGAATGGACCCAGAGCTCGCTACCCGGGCTGCGGCCAAGCATTTAAAAATTCTTTATGAATCTTATAGTGGCAACTGGCACCTTGCTCTGGCAGGCTATAACTGTAGTTACCGCTGTATCAGCCGAGCCGTCCAAAGAGCCGGCGGTTCTATTGAAAACCCGCCCTCTTTCTGGGAGATTTACCCCTACCTGCCAAGACAGACTCGTAATTTTATTCCCAAGTTCATCGCCGCAGCACTCATAGTCTCTGACCCAGAACGCTTTGGCATACAAGTTGACGATCTGGGACAGGAATACACTTATGATGTCGTTCTGGTAGAGGGCATGTTAAGTCTGGAAAGTGCTGCAGAACTGGCAGGTGTTGACCTTGCAACCATTCGTAGACTGAACCCCTCTGTACGCAAAGCTAGCTTGCCCGATGCTATTGAAGCCTATCCTCTCAAAATTCCAGCGGGCACTTACGCGCGTTTTGTAAGGGCGTTCGAATTGCTGCCAGAAGAAAAGAAAAGCTCTCCCTCTGAATATCAGGTTCGCAGTGGTGATACCCTGTCAGCGATTGCCCGTCAGTTCCAAACCAGCGTATCCGAGTTGCAGGCTCTCAACGGCATACGCAGCCACCTGATTTATCCCGGTCAAAATCTGATGATCCCCGGTACTGGCATCAATACCGATATCGCTGTTCGTTCAGATGCGGCACGTACTGTTCAATACGGGCAGGCCATGTATCGTCCGATCAAACTTAACGAGGGCTTTCAGATTGTCGAACAGGCAGGCTCCTCGGAGGAAGAACCATTGATGGCCATCAGCCTGAGTGATGAAGTCATTGACGAACTGGTTGTACCCACAATCTACAATGTACGACCCGGCGACACTCTGAGCCAGATTGCCGATCGCTTTGATGTTTCCATTCGGGATATCCAAATCTGGAACAATATTCGTGGTACGACCATTTTTATCAACCAGGAGCTTACTCTGCACACCGCAGCTACAGCACCAAGCCAGCAAAGATACCGTGTTCAGCGTGGAGACAACCTGGTAAGTATTGCCAGGCGTTTCGGTATCAGTGTCGACAACCTGAAGAGTCTCAATGACCTGAACAGCAATCTGATTTTCCCTGGTCAGGATCTACAAATAAACTAAGTATCTATTCTGCCTTAGTTTCTTTTATTCATCACTAACAGGCTGGACAGTCTTATGCACGATGGGTATTCTTCAGCGATTCGAGAAGAGCTTAACTAAGCGTTTAATAACAACATAGGAGCGAACGATGAAAATTTCTAGAATAGGCCTAAGTTTAATGACACTTATTACACTGACAGTCAGCACAGCAGGTCTTGCACAGCCGCAAATGAGCTTTTTTATCACTAGTGCAGGGTCAGGCATGGGTGGGAACCTGGGTGGTCTGGCCGGTGCTGATGCACGCTGCCAGGCGCTAGCAGCTGTTGCTGGTGCAGGTAACCGTACCTGGCGCGCTTACTTGAGTACCCAGGGCACGAATGCGATTAATGCCCGTGATCGAATCGGCAGCGGACCCTGGTATAATGCCAATGGTGACATAATCGCCAGAAACCTGAATGAACTGCATAATGAAGAATCTAACAACCTGTCTGTTATGACTGCACTAGATGAGCATGGTGCGCCGGTACCTTATGTTGGTCTCGATAATGAAGGCAACCCATTGCCAATCGGTCTACAGCTGGGCGTTGAACATGATGTACTAACAGGTACCCAGGCCGATGGAACCGCTTTCCCTACTGGAGAAGATAGAACTTGTGCTAACTGGACTTCCGGCGATGAAGGCAGCGCCATGCTTGGGCATGAAGACCGCCGTACACTGGGACCGGGCCTTTCTCCCTGGAGTGCCGCTCACCCATCACAGGGTTGTAGCCAACAGGCACTGATAAATACCGGTGGTGCTGGCCGATATTACTGCTTCGCAGCTGACTGATAACTGGAGCAACGCAGATATGTTCAAGCGACTTTTGTTAGTGCTGGCAGCACTTTGTCCAGTCGGTTTTAGCCAGGCTCAGGAAGCCGATATTGTCGGTTTCTGGAATCAGCCTGCTCCAGGCCTCTCGCTTGGTGGAGTCGCCGCTCTTTTTGGCTTCATTGAAGATGCCATTGAAAGAGCCGATGGGCCCCCGCTGGTTGATTACGCAGGAGTGCCGCTGAATGAGGAGGCTCGCTCACGGGCACTGAGTTATGACAGCGCCCTGCTGGGAGTCCCTGAACATGTCTGCATGCGCCACCCCACTACGTATTCCTACTGGGGACCCGCCAATCTACGCATTGCCGCTCAGATGGATTATAACCTAGATATCGTCTCCTATACCGTGGGTGGTACCTTCCGCCGGGCTGATCGCACCATCTGGATGGATGGCAGAGAGCATCCCTCTGAATATGCCCCGCACACCTGGGCAGGCTTTACCACTGGCCGCTGGGAAAACGGCACCTTGATCACCACAACCACCCATCTCAAATGGGGTTGGATTCGGCGAAATGGAACGCCCAGTAGCGACCAGGCCACGGTAACTACTTACTATCAGCGTAATGGTGATTTCCTCACCATCACCTGGTTTGTGGATGACCCCTACTACCTGACCGATACCTATATCAAATCAGCCGACTTTATTATCTCACCGCGTGGTGTTTCTACCGCGACGGAGAATATCGAAGCGGCTGATAACGGTAATGGCGTTTTTGCGCAATGTTTGCCGCGTGCTGAAATTGCCCGCCCTGAAAAACACTACGTGCCGCATTATCTGCCGGGTGAAAATCCTTTTGTCGGTGAGTGGGCTGATGAAATTGGCGTACCGATCGAGACCACCCTTGGTGGAGAAGAAACTGCCTATCCTGAATACCGGGAACAATTAAACCAATGAGCTCATTAACATCTATCTTGCTGAGACTGCAGCGAGCCACCCTGTGCAGTTTATTGCTGGTCTTCCCAGTAGCCGAGGGATTGGCACAACCGACGCCAACAGAACCTGATATTGCCGGCCAACTAGAGCTTGTTCATGTACAGGGCAAGGTTTGGCTTATAGCCGGCGTTGGTGCCAATATCGCTGTGCAGATTGGCGAGCAGGGTATTGTTGTAGTAGATACGGGTGCTGAAGGTTTCGGTCAGGACGTTGTCGATGCTATTGCGAGTCTTTCTGACAGACCTATCCGATATATCATCAATACCTCCATTGCAGCACAGCATGTTGGGGGCAATGCCGTTCTGGGGCCATTACCTGGTGGTCGTCCGCGAGGTGCGGAAAGAGGTGCTCGTGTCAACGTGCTGGCACAGGAAACCGTTCTATTCGGCATGAGCGTTGCACGTGGACCCGATGGCGAACAAATCTATCCCCAAGAGGCTTGGCCCACTGATGGCTATTACGAAGAACAGCGCGGCTTCATCTTCAACGGTGAAGGCATAGATGTCATTCACATGCCCAATGCTCATAGTGAAGGCGACAGTATTGTCTATTTTCGAGGCTCAAACGTGCTGGTCAGTGGTGACATATACACTACCAGCAGTCTGCCCATGGTGGACTACAGCCGCGGCGGATCCTTTGAGGGTCTTATTGCTGCACTGAATCGTATGCTTGATATCACCATTCCAGATGACCTGATGGAAGGAGGTACCTATGTTATCCCAGGGCATGGTTATATATCCGATGAAGCCGATCTGGTTGAATACCGAGATATGAGCTACATCATCCGCGATCGCCTGAAGCGGCTAATCATAGATGAAGGTCGGGGGCTGGATGATGTTAAGGACGCTCGACCCATTCTGGGCTGGGAAGAACGTTATGGCAGAGAGGGTTGGAGCGTTGACATGTTCCTGGAGGCCGTTTACGGGGAATTTGCAGCACAGCAAAATTAGGCAGAAAATATATGATCGACTACCCAATATTTAAGTCAGTTTTTTCAGTTTCGACCCTACTGGCATTTTTGTCACTCCCTGTCAGTGCCCAGCAGGGTGACTCCATTTACCAGCGCTATGCTCCGGTTGATCTGACGGGCTACTGGGTTTCTGTCATTACTGAAGACTGGCATATACGCATGATTACTCCGCCGGTCGGCAATTTCGAAGGTCTACCGCTGTCTCAACGTGCCCAGGATGCTGCCATGGCGGTAGATCTGGATCAGATCAGGCGTGATGGACTTGCCTGTCAGGCTTTTGGGGCTCCCCGCCTGCTGCGTGAACCGGGCCGACTGCATATCATCTGGGAAGATGCCGACACCCTGCGTATTGATACTGATGCTGGCGAGCAAACGCGTCTGCTGCATTTCGACAATATTCCTTCTGCAGACTCCCCCTCACTTCAGGGCCTTTCTGTTGCCCAATGGGAATACGTCGGTGGTTTCGATCCTTTGCGTGCCATCCTGAACCCCAATACCGCCGGGGGCAGAGCACTGGCAAGACAACCAGCTAATGAAATGATGGGCGGAAAGCTCTTTGTGGAAACCAGTAATTTACTGCCGGGGTTTTTGCGTAAAAACGGGGTTCCCTACAGTGGGGAAACAACCATGCAGGAATATTACAATACCCTAAGAGAGCCTGATGGAACGGAGTGGCTCATCGTCACGACGATTGTCAGGGATCCGCTGAACCTTGTAGTGGATCACATCACTAGCAGTAATTTCCAGCGTGAAGAGGATGCCAGCGGCTGGCGTCCAGGCCCCTGCTCAATCTGAATCAGCAATCAGAAAAGTTACTCTCAGCGCAGACTCGCGCTTTTTCCATGGCCTCAATGACCTGCTCGGAACTTAAACGGGATTCCAAGTTTTCCTGATAGGTCTGTGCCTGCTGGTTATTCTGTTCAGCTGCCAGCTGTGCCCACATATAGGCATCCACTAATGAAGGCTCTGGCACCCCCAGGCCATTGGCATACATGATTGCTAGATTTGCCTGGGCTGGAGCATATCCAAGTCCAGCTGCAGTTCTGAAATTTCTCACTGCAGCTTCCAGGTCTTGTGGGGTGCCCTGCGCATTAACATACAACATACCCAGGTTCACCATTGCCTGGGCATTGTTCTTAGCTGCCGCCAGCTGATAGATAGTCAGAGCTTCTGCAAAATTCTGTTCCACACCCAAGCCATTGGCATACATCCAACCCAAATTCAGCATGCCCTGTGTATAGCCTTGTTCGACGGCCAGTCGATAAAGCCTGACCGCCTCGGCAAAGTCCTGATTGACACCCTGGCCGTTGGCAAACATCACGCCCAGATTGGTTTGTGCTTCAGGGTTTTCTTTACTAGCTGCCAGGTTATAGAGGCGCAAAGCCTCACTGAAATTTTGCGGAATTCCCTGTCCCAGATAGTGCTTATTGCCCAAAGCGACCTGCGCCAGAGTAAAGTCCTGCTGTGAGGCAAGCTGGAACAGGCTGGCTGCTATGGTGGTGTTTCGTGGATAACCTTCGCCCCTGTCATACTTCAACCCCAGCGTATATTGAGCCCGGGCACTGCCAAAATCCGCAGCCCTTTCATACAGTCTGAGTGCCTGATTGAAGTCTTCATCTACACCTAAAGCATTTTCGTACATCCAACCCAGCCAGTAGATTGCCTGAGCATTACTTTCATCGGCAGCTGCAGTATAGAGTCTGACCGCTTCTGAATAATCCTGTTCAATTAGATCGCCATCGACATACAAATTTGCCAGTGCGACCTGGGCAGGAGGATAGTCTTGTGCGGCAGCTGCTCGATAAAGCGCAACAGCTTGCACATAATCCTGGGCAACACCGCTCCCCTGATAATACATATTGCCAAGGTTCATTTGCGCCGGAGCAAATCCGGCATCACTAGCCTGCTGGTAAAACCCGACTGCTCGCTCAGCATCCTGCTCGACACCCTCGCCATTTAAATAAAGGTTCCCAAGACTGACCAATGCCTGATTATCGCCCTGCTCGGCAGCCTCATTGAATAGATCGACAGCCTCATCATAATCCCTTTCTACACCCTGCCCGTTCAGATACATGAAGGCCAGTTTTACATAGGCAGGTGAATAGTCCTGGAGGGCAGCTTCTTCATAAAGTGCGATGGCAGACGCCATGTCCGGTAAGCCCTCTACACCGGCAAAACTGAGATCACCCTGATAAACCAATGCTTCGGGATTGCCAGCATCGGCTGCCAATGCATACAAGCGATTCGCTTCCCCAACATCCTGCTCAACAATAAAGCCTTCAATATAAAGCTTTGCGAGATTGACCTGAGCTTCCGGGTTGCCTTCCTCTGCCAGTTCACTAAACTCGCTGAAAGCACGTTCCCTGTCCCCCGATTCAAGTGCGGCCAGCGCTGATTCCAGTTCGGCGGCATTTAGCCGCCATGCCAGTAGAAGGAAAAAGCAGGAAAGTACTCGCCAGAAGCGGTATGGAGAAATGTGATCAACGTTTATAGGTTTAAACATTGTGCCAGTTATTTTTTTATTATGACTACTGCCTACTCTAAGCCTATTTTAAAAAATGAGCAATTAAAGACAGAGGTAGGAAAAATGCAGCCTGAGCATTAATTTCTGCCAAAAAAAAGCCCAGTTAAAACTAACCGGGCTTTTTCATCTTGATGATTACTTATTCATCAGCAGGGTTAATGGCAAAACCATTGAGCGGGTTGAGGGTCTGCCCGTTAACAACCGCATCAATCCAGGCAGCAGCCGGCCGACCATCTTTCATGGGGTTGCCACGAATGGTGATAGGTGTGCCGGCAGGCAGGTCACTGCGACGGATACCTGCACGCATCAGTGAGCTGGGGCCTTCTGCCTCGAATCCCCAAGTAGTGACCGAGCCATCGTCATTGGTGACATCAATAATCAGCCAGGAATGCGGGTTAGTGTACTGAAACTCCTTGACCACACCGCTTACTTCCACCAGACTGGTGTCATCAAACATCGCGGCAGAATGATGAGCCACCGCCGGTAAACTACTCAGTCCTAGCAATAAGGCACCTGTTGTTAATAACTTCTGCATTTGAAACCTCCTCTAAAATCGTTACTTAATCTTGCCCTAAACGTTGCACATTTTCATCAGTACTGATTTCTGCATCGTTATCAAGAAAATCAAAATCCGGAAACTGGCTGTTACCATCATCAGTTATGATGATGTCGTTATTCTGGTTTTCACCACACCACCAGTAACGAATACGCAATAAGTGGTCGTCATTTTCCAGCTCAATCCAAGCCTGGCGACTATACCAAGGCTCCGCCAGATTAACTGGGTCAAAAACCCAGAAATCAGCTTCCAGGTTGATACCATCCACTTTACGCCAGCGTTCTACCACCTCTACCTGGTCTGAATAATTTGGCTGAGTACCGCGCTGATACTGACCTGCGTTGAGGTAAGTCGTGTGCATGATGAGTGAGCCATCATCCCAGAACCCAATAGTATCGCCATTCCATGTGGGGTAGGCGTCCTCGGGCAAGGTATGGCCGCGGCCATCGGTATATACCCGACGAATATCATTCACCATTTCATTGATCAAATAAGTCTGATCTGGGGTAACCACAAAGTCATGCAGGAAGGGCTCTGAAGCCCATCGAGGATGTCCAGGTGGTCGGCAATCCGAGATCGGGTCATATTCCCCGCCGATGGCTGCCATCAGATCGATTTTTTCCTGTCGAGCCGCTGCACCTAACTCTGTGAGCTTTGCACTTATCTCGTTGGGACCAACATCGGGATCAAAGGACAGACCGCCCCGGGCTCTTGTATAGACCCCAGTCCAGTCATATTCAGGCTGTGCAATATCTGCCCAGGTCAATTCCTCACCACCGCCGGCCTGCCTTTCTAGGTACTGGTACATGTCCCAGGCGGTATCAAACTGTTCACCAAAGTCCTGTAAACGTGATTTATTACGCTGCCACTGCTCACCACCACCATCATAGTCAAGCCAGCCTACAAAATTCTGGGCCAGAGCACCTACAGGGATGCTAAGCGATGCTGAAATCACAGCTGTCCTTATCATTGATGCTGCTTTCATAGTTTCTCCATTTAACTGCTTTTTCTACAATTCGATATTTAAACAATCGTATACCCAGTATAAAAGTTATGCATCAAAAACACTATATTTTCTGTTTGAAACAAAGGGTATTTGTGGACGCTTAAAAAAAACGGGTTTATTCTTCGGATTTTATAAGCAATTATTTTCTGGGATTTTGCGTCATTTTAATCATTAGAGTAACGCTATAAAGGGGTCTCATGAACATTATCATAATGAAATTTAGACAATTAATGAGAGGACAGCTCCTGAGAGTCCTGCTCTTGATTCTCTTCCCAGTATCCTTGCAAGCTCAGGCGCCGATTGATACGACCCGTTTAGTCTTCGATTTGACGCTCGCCACTGAGCCTATATTGAGGATGGGAAACTCACTCTATGAGGCAGATGAAACAAGCGAAGAATACAGCTCTGCTTTAGCAACCATTGTCTCGTATGAATTAGAAGTCGACAATATTTTGCAACAGGCTAATAGCCCTTATAACTTCGAGCTGTTCGAACAATATCTGAGCCTAGGTGACACCAACCAGTCAATCGGGCGACACGAAGAAGCAATAACACACTACGAGTCGGCATTACAGATACTTAAAGTTAAAAATGGCTTGGATGATATGAATCAGTTACCAGTAACTGAAAAAATCGTACAAAGTTTGATTGCCATGGGAGATCTTGATAGAAGCACCCGCTGGCGTGAGTATGAGCACTATGTCCATCAGAATAACTTTGAGCCGGGATCCATAGAAATGGTCCGAGCCACTAATGATCTTGCTGATTGGTACATAAGCTCCTTCTTTATGGAAAATTTTCAGAGAGAAGCGAGGGGTCTTGCCATCATGCTCAGCACTCAACAGCAAGCACCACGATTGACCAGCCAACTCGTCGGACAGGAGCTTCAATGGAATGGAGTTGAAAATGGCATGCGCCTTAGTAACCAAAATCCCTCAACCTATATAGATCCTACTATGGAGGCGATTTTCAATGGGAACATCCGGCATCTAGCGCCCAGAGATGTAGAAGATGTCCGACTATTAAGAGTGTCCGGTCTTTATGAGGATTCGCAGCGCGACATTATTGCTAGCGATTCTCCCAGCCTGGATTCCATAGCTCAGATCGCCCGTAGGATAGCTGGCCTATCCTTCATCACCAAACAGGAAATTGACTACGAAAATTTCTTGAATACCTTCATTCCGAACTATGAAAACTCACGAGTCCAGGAATACCGCTTATCCCAAAACCGGCTGGATCAGAGCTATGAAAGTGGTCGAAATGCCCTGCAAAATATCGTAGATATCATGCGGAGAGTCGAAGCTCCGGCCAACATACTGAGTTCAGCGCTGATTGAACTGGCTGACTGGAATCTGGCCTATGGCAGGGTTCAGGCGGCACAGGGTTTCTATACGGAGGCCTATTCTGAACTGGTAGCTGACGGCTTTACGAGACAACAAATAGATAATTCCCTAAATCTGGCCATACCCCGCCAGATACCCCGCTCGGCAACTCATGCCTATACTCGCAGAAGTTCAGGCATGCCCTTGAATGCCGAACTCGAATACCGGGGTTATGTTGATGTGAGCTTTGAGCTGGATGATCTGGGTAATCCGCAAAAAGTTGAATTCTCCGAAAATGATCGGCCAGAATTCCCGCAAATTGAACAGATTCTGCGGAACCATTTGAGGACTGCCAAATTCAGGCCGCATTTTACCGAAGGCGAACTGGTGAATCAGGGCCGTGTTGATCTTCGGTACTATTACTCTTATTGAGAGGCCTTCTGAGCCTGCAGCCACTAAATTAATAAAAGGGCCTATAGGCAAATAATATTTTAACTACTACAGTTGAGATCGGCATAAATAAAAATGAAAATATCAATTAAACTGATCACCCTTCTTGGAATTATCCTACCGGCCGAACTCCTGGCACAAGCGCAACTAGAAAATCTCTTCTTTAGCCCGGTGCCCATTGGTATGGCCGATGACTCCATCCTTGCTGATGCTCGCACTGATCAAGAGAGAAGTGATCGGGAGTCTGCCGAACAGCTAATTGCCAGCATGCAAGACCAGTCCGGTGAATTCAATGAGCCCTTTGAGCAGGACCCTGAGCAGTTACAGCGTCTGAATCGCCTAGGATTGGCCTACCAAACGCTAGACCGTCATCAAGAAGCTCTGGCAATTTTTGCAGATGCCACTTCACTGGCTGCTGAGATATATGGAGAAGATGCCCTACAGCAGATTCCCTCACTTGAACAGTCCATTCTCAGCCACTTGCAGCTCAATGAAGTCACCTCTGTCACTGAAAAAGAGGAGTTTATTTATGCCATTAAGGCCAGTAACTACGCTGCCGATTCCAACGAAATGTTCTCAGCCATGATCAACCTGACTGACTGGTACACCTCCGCCTACTTCAAGATCAATTTCCTGGGTGAAGGGCGCCGCCAGAGTATTCGCTCTAACGCCGTTCAGCGAGTTGAGAGACAGGTAGGCATCGACGCGGATGGACCCGGTACCCTGCAATCCATTGCTAACGGCTCAATTCGTGATGTTAATGTCAATGACATAATTGATGCCCGTCTACAAAAAATGGATGATCTTTACAAGGCATATCAGGAAAGTTATACCAGCAACACCACTTTGAGCACCGTGCTTGAAGTTGCCAGAAGGATTGCCCGTCTTGGCTACCATACCAAGCAGGAAATGGATTTTGAACAAGTTAGTAATACCTTTGATCCCAACTACACGGGCTCACGGGAGGAACAAATGAGGAATTCTCAGGATCGAAGTGACGAAAGTTACCGTAGCGGAAAAGATGCCCTGCAATATATTGCCAACCTGCTTGCTGATATTGAAGATGTGAGTGCCCAACAAAAATCCATTTCAATGCTAGATTTGGCTGACTGGGAGCTCGCCTATGGGCGCACGCAATCCGCACGCCAGTTTTACCAAGTTGTTTACCAGCTGCTGCTGGATGACGGTTTTAATGTTCCCAGTGTTGATTCTGCCCTGACGCCTACCATTCCTGTCATGATCCCTAGGATAGCCGCGTTCCCGGCGACACTGCAGACTTCCGGCCAGCAGGGCCTATCTCAAAACATTGACTACAAGGGTTACATCGATGTGAGTTTCGGCATTGATGAATTCGGCAATGCCAGCAATATCAACTTCAATAGTGCAAGTGAGGATGCTTACAGTGAACGCATTGAAAGTATCCTCAATACGCTTCTGCTAATGAGTAAATTCCGTCCCATTCTTCGCGGTGGTGAAATCACTGCCCAAGCCCCTGTACAATACCGCTATTACTACAGTTACTGAACTACTCAAGAAAGAGGTTTATAAGTACATGTCCAGAACATCTCTTTTACTACTATTAACTTTCTTGCTGTTTGCCTGCTCTGAAAACCAGATGCAGAATGAGCCCATGGCAGCTCAGCAAACTGCACCAATGCGGGTGAACCTCACCAATCAGGTAATACCCGATGCCGGCTTTGTAATCAACAATGCCCGCATCCTTGATGGTAATGGCGGCATCATTGAGAGTGGCTCGATCGTTGTGCAGGGAAACCGCATCATAGAAGTCAACCAGGGCAACTCCTCCGTTGATGGAGCGCTGGAGATCGATGCACAGGGTCGTACCGTGATGCCAGGTTTTATCGATGCCCACCGGCATATTATCACTGGCGAAGATCCCGCTACCTGGCTGGCCAATGATGCCGAAGCCGCCATGCAGGCTTTTCTTGAAGCTGGCTTCACCACCCTTCTATCTGCCGGAGATGCGCCTCAGCAGATTCTCGAATTACGTCGTATGACGGCAGATGCTGAAATTGCTGGGCCTCGAATCATTGCAGCCTCTTTTACCGGCCTGGCTGCCGGTGGCGGTGGTGGTGGACCTGAGGGTGATCCAGCTCGTTTCGATGTTGCCAGACCGCCCATGCGCCCGACTGAAGCGGCAGTCGCTCTGCCGGAAGAAGCAGTACGCGGTCAGATTCAGCGACTTTACGACAATGGTTTTGATGCAGCCAAAAATGTCATTATCGTCACGCCAGGAGGGCCGGAGGAAGAAGCCCTGGGCATGATCGTCGAAGAAACTAACCGCCTAGGCATCCGTACCATTACACATGCGGTGACTGTCACAGATACGCTGGCAGCCGTCCGAGCCGGCGTTGATCAGCTGGTGCATACTCCACATATCGAAATGCTCACTGAAGAACAAGCGCAGTTTATAGCTGATTCGGGCATTCCGATGACTTCAACCCTAGGTATATTTGTGCCGTTTTTTGATGACAACAATGATCCAATTTTCAGAGATTACCTGCCCTTTCCCTGGGATACCATTCTCAGTGCTGGCCAGGGACCAGTTAATGCCAGGCTGCTCTGGGAAGCCGGTGTCGTTTACGGCTATGGAACCGATACCCGTTATGAGCCTGAGCTTACTCTAAACCATGAGTTGAAGTCGCTGTATCTGGTCTTTTCAGAGGAGGATATCCTGCAGATCATGGGGCGAAATGCTGCCGTCAATATTGCCATGGAAGATGAGCTGGGTACTCTGGAGCCAGGCAAGCTGGCCGACATCGTGCTGGTAGACGGCAACCCGCAGCAAGACATTTTCGATCTGCTAAATGTTGACGTTGTGATTAAAGATGGCACCTTTGTCGTCGACAATCGTTAAGCCCGTTGCAGCTCTGGCAATACAAGACCAGAGCAAGGCCTTGCGCTTTGTTCTTTCCTCGCCAATGCCCCGGCCAGCGAGGGACCGTCCGGGCTGCTGAATACCAGTTCCATGAAACTGGCATTCCTCAGAAAAATCCCAGTCTTGGTGACAACTTTTGCTGTTTAAGACCTTCTTTAACCTTTGCAATTCAGGGCATTAGGCTATAAAATTTGCCGCCCTGAAAGAGCCTTGTGAATAATTGTCAAACTTGGAGCATCAATGCCAGTTGTCAGATTAAAAGAAAACGAGCCTTTTGACGTTGCTCTGCGACGTTTTAAGCGTTCCTGCGAAAAAGCCGGTGTCCTGGCTGAAGTCCGTCGCCGTGAATTTTATGAAAAGCCCACTTCCATTCGTAAGCGAAAAGCTGCGGCGGCTGTTAAGCGTCATATGAAAAAAGTTTCACGCGAAACTCGCAGAACCAAACGCTTATATTAATCCCCCTTTTTAACAAGCATTTCCCAAAGCCATGTCTGATCAAAGCCTGAAAACACGGATCAGCGATGCCATGAAGGCAGCCATGCGTGCCCACGAAAAAGCCCGCCTGGCGACGATACGCCTGATGTTGGCCGATATGAAGCGGATTGAAGTGGACGAACGCATTGAGCTGGATGATGAGCGCATCATTACTATACTCGACAAAATGGTGAAACAGCGCAGAGAATCGATCAAGCAGTATGAAGCTGCCCAGCGACAGGATTTGGCAGATCAAGAACAGAGCGAAATTGATGTCATTCAAGAATTTATGCCGGCAGCTCTCAATGAAGATGAGCTGATACAAATCATCGACCGGGCTATTACCGAAAGTTCTGCAGTATCCATGAAGGACATGGGCTCCGTCATGGCTTTTGTTCGCCCACAGGTCAGTGGCCGTGCTGACATGGGGCAGGTTAGTGCGCTGGTCAAGTCCCGACTCAGCTGATTTACTTCAACACTTACTGCACAATTACGTTATCCTTCGCTCTTACCTAGCTACAGGCTAGTATTTCAATCCGGTTTTTGTAGTTGTCGTATTTATGGCTGCTTATATCCCACAAAATTTTATTGATGACCTTCTGGCTAGAGCTGACATTGTTGATGTCATTGGCGCCAAGGTCTCTCTGAAAAAAACTGGTAAAAATTATTCCGGGCTGTGCCCTTTCCATCAGGAAAAAACCCCTTCGTTCACTGTTGAACCGGACAAACAGTTTTATTACTGCTTTGGCTGCGGCAAGGGTGGCAATACCATCGGTTTCGTGATGGATTTTGACAACATTGACTACCCTCAGGCCATAGAATCACTGGCCAGCAGTATGGGACTGGAAATTCCACATGAAGAGTCAGTCGCAGTCAAACAGCAGCGGGAGCGTAACGCCGACCTTTTTGAGGTCTTGCAGGAGGCTTGCGCCTATTATCAGCAACAGTTACGAAAACACCCTGCCAAGGCAGAAGCCATTGCGTACCTGAAACAGCGAGGCCTCAGTGGCGAGATTGCGCGTGATTTTAAACTGGGATTCGCCCCGCCAGGCTGGCAGAATCTTCTGGATCGGGTAGTCACGTCCGATAAAAAACGACAGCTACTACTAAATACCGGTATGCTGATTGATAACCCTGAAAAGAAAAGCCGAAGTATTTATGACCGCTTTCGGAACCGCATCATGTTTCCGATACATGACCAACGTGGACGAGTTATCGCCTTTGGTGGTCGGGTCATTGGTGATGAGAAGCCAAAATATCTGAATTCTCCTGAGACCCCGGTATTCCATAAAGGCGAGGAGCTTTATGGCCTGTATGAAGCGCGCCAGAAACTCAGACACCTTAACCGCTTCCTGATTGTAGAGGGTTATTTGGATGTCATTGCCCTTGCACAGCATGATATTGCTTATGCCGTAGCAACCCTGGGTACAGCCACCTCGGCGGCACACCTTAAACGCCTCTTCAAATTGGTACCGGAGGTGGTGTTCTGCTTTGACGGTGATGAAGCCGGCAGGCAGGCAGCCTGGCGCGCCTTGAAAGAAGCCATCCCCCTGATGGAAGATGGTCGTAGTGCCCGCTTTCTGTTTTTACCTGATGGAGAAGACCCCGATTCGCAGGTCAGGAAAATAGGCACTAAAGCCTTTGAAGCTGAACTGGATAAAGCGACACCTCTGGCTGAATTTTTCTTCGAGAACCTCGCTTCTCAGGTTGATATGTCATCCCTTGAAGGCCGCGCCAAGCTGGGTACGCTAGCCATGCCGATGATAAAACAGTTTCCACAAGGCATCCTTCGCCAGTTGATTCTAGATCAGCTCTCTAAAAAAACTGGAGTCGATCTTAAAACTCTCAGCCAGCTGGGTGCGGAGCAAACCAAGAGTAAGCATCCCTATGCCCCTGAACCGGATCCGCCTGCAGAATCTAGCTCTGTCTCGGTCATTAGTAAACGAGAACTGCGCTCACAACGCTCGATCCATCTGGCTTGCATGAAAGCAGTCAACCTAATCCTACAAAAACCTGACATCGTCTCTCGGATCGGTATCAATGAAAAACTCCGGAAACTATCGATGCCCGATGTGGATCTGCTTTTTGAGGTTATCTCTCTGGCGCTTCAGGCCCCTAAGATATCTACTCACGAACTGCTCGCCAAGGTATATGCCAAGCCCATCGGCTCGCAGCTGATCCAGTTGATGGATAAGGAACAGATCACCCCTGCCGCGGGCATTGAACGTGAATTTGAGGACACCATCGCCTATCTGGATAATTTCCTGACCAAACGCCATCAGCTACCCAAATCCCTGGTGGAAGAAGCCAAAAAGAAACTGTCTCAAAAAAGCTCCTAATCGCCAATTTACTTGAATTTTTAGGCCAGAGCCCCTACTTAAAACCTAAAGGAGCTGCTGGTATCAGTATGGTCGCTTAGTTATAATAAACGGTTAGTTATAATTTGTTTCACCTAATATTCTGCATAGGTTACACACCCATATGAGCGATATCGGATCTCAACAATCTAGCCTCAAGGCACTCATTGCAAAAGGAAAAGAGCAGTCATATCTTACGTATGCTCAGGTAAATGACCATTTGCCTGAATCTATTTCCGACCCGGATCAGGTTGAGGACATCATTCAGATGATTGATGACATGGGTATCAAGGTCTATGAAAATGCGCCTGATGCCGATGAACTGCTCATGGTCGAGAATGAATCAACTGATGAGCTGGCAGCAGCCGAAGCTGCTGCTGCACTTGCTGCCGTTGAAAACGAAGCTGGCCGTACGACAGACCCGGTGCGCATGTACATGCGCGAGATGGGTACGGTTGAACTTTTAACCCGTGAAGGTGAAATTGTAATCGCCAAGCGAATTGAAGAAGGCATCCGTGAATTAATGACGGCCATGGCCTTCTTCCCAGGTACCGTCGATTTCGTCCTTGATGAGTATGCGTTGGTTGATAAGGAAGAACGCAAGCTGAGCGATATTATTTCCGGCTACATGGATACAACGGATGATGACATTATTCCCGAATCGATAGATGAAGGTTCTGACTCCAGTGATTCTGAGAGTTCATCGGATGACAATGAGGAAGAAGATGATGATGAAAACAGCAGCGATAGCGAAGAAGATGATGGCGCTGCCGGCCCTGATCCGGAAGAGGCAAAAGTCCGTTTTGCAGAATTGCTAAAAGTACACAAATCAACTCAACGTGCACTAAAACGATATGGCCGTCAGCATGCCAACGGCCAGGAAGCTTTAGCCAATCTTGGCGAAGTGTTCAAATATTTCAAACTTGTTCCCCGACAGTTTGACCCCTTGCTAGAGCATATTCGTGGCATTCTGAATCGTATTCGCCGCCATGAAAAGAATATCCAGAAACTGGCCGTACGTATTGGCAAAATGCCTCGCACAACCTTTATCAAGGATTTCTTGGGAAATGAAATCAACCTGAAATGGATTGAACCCTACCTGAAAGGCAAAGCTTACTCGGAATCTCTGGCGAAAGTGAAGGTCGAAATTCTGCGGGCTCAGCGCAAAATGGCCCTGATCGAGGAAGAAACTGGCCTGACCATCGCTGAGATCAAGGATATTAACCGTCAGATGTCTATCGGTGAAGCTAAATCCCGTCGCGCTAAGAAAGACATGGTGGAAGCCAACCTGCGACTAGTAATCTCCATTGCTAAAAAATATACCAACCGTGGTTTGCAGTTCCTTGATCTGATTCAAGAAGGCAATATCGGCCTGATGAAGGCCGTCGACAAGTTCGAATACCGTCGAGGTTATAAATTCTCGACCTATGCAACCTGGTGGATACGACAAGCGATTACTCGCTCGATTGCTGATCAGGCCAGAACTATTCGTATACCTGTTCACATGATTGAGACGATTAATAAGCTCAATCGTATCTCACGTCAGATGCTGCATGAAAAGGGTCGTGAGCCAACTCCCGAAGAACTCAGTGAACGCATGGATCTGTCCGAAGATAAAATCCGCAAAGTGCTGAAAATTGCAAAGGAGCCAATCTCCATGGAAACTCCAATTGGAGATGATGAAGATTCACATCTGGGTGATTTCATTGAGGATGCCAACATCGATTCGCCAGTAAACTCCTCGCTGGATGAAGGCCTGCGTGAAGCCACCAAGGATGTACTGGGCAGCCTAACAGCCAGAGAAGCCAAGGTGCTACGTATGCGCTTTGGTATAGACATGAATACCGACCATACTCTGGAAGAAGTCGGCAAGCAGTTTGATGTAACCCGTGAACGTATACGTCAGATCGAAGCCAAGGCCCTGCGCAAACTCAGACACCCGACCCGCTCGGATCATCTGCGCAGTTTCCTTGACGATAATTGAAAATCAGTTTTCAAACCTTTGATAAAAACTGGTTTGGACACTAAGGGCGCACTATAATGCGCCCTTCTTTTTTTGATGCTTTTTAACTCACGTAAGATTCAATTTGTGCGAGGCTGAGTTAAAAAATAATTAGGAAGTGTTTTACTAATTGTGATGATCGTAGGTGAAAGCATTTTCTGTCGAGGGAGCTTACAAAAGAAAATGACAGATAAAAGCTTTCTCCGAGATGCCGATTCATTAGAAGCAGCGTAAGGGCCTATAGCTCAGTTGGTTAGAGCAGTGGACTCATAATCCATTGGTCCCAGGTTCAAGTCCTGGTGGGCCCACCAACCCTTCAATTCGTTAAGCCTTGCTGATCCTAGAATCACTCTGGAATCTTAACCGGCTAGCGGATCGCAGTCTCAGCCAGCTTTCACCTGCCCTTTCATTAAGAAAAATTTGAAACTAATCGTCAAAAATCAGCTATAAATTGAGAGATCTATCAAATATGAAAGTAATGAGAAAATTATAATTTAAATATCGAATATCTCATGGGAGACAGGCATTATAGGCCGCTGTCAAATTAGTGACCAACAATACCAATTGTCTGGAGCAATGAGTTGAATATTAAAATTTCTCTAGTCTTATGTGGACTTGGCTTTTTTTGGGCACATTCTGCTTTTTCCCAACCCGGCTCAGGCCCTACGCCAGCCCCTCAAGGCGCCGACGCCAAAACTACACAAATCCATAAAACAACGCTTGTTCCAAATCTGGATGGCATACTGGATGACCCTATTTGGCAAGAGGCTACCCAAATCAGTGATTTGCACCAGGTGCAGCCTGTAGATCATGGCGAGCCCTCTGAGCGGTCGGTTTACTATGTCACTTATGATGACAATTATTTCTACATGGCCGCTCGCCTCTATGACAGCTCACCCGATGAGATTCGTGCCAGACAGCTGGTTCAGGGACAAAGAATTTTCTCTGATGATACGGTTGATATTCTATTGGATACCTTCAATAACGACCGAACCGCATTCTATTTCTCAACAAACCCTAACGGCATTCGTAATGAAGGCGTCTGGGAAAGTGCCAGTTCCTTTAATAGCGACTGGAATGGCATCTGGGATGTGCAGGCCCAAATAGATGAGGAAGGCTGGACGGCGGAATTCGCTATCCCTTTTACGACACTAAATTTTGATCCCAACACCCAGGAATGGGGTATGAACCTTGGGCGTACTATCTCAAGAACCAATGAAAGAATTTACTGGTCTTCCTTTAACCGCAGCACCAATCCGGCTACTGCAGGCCAGGTCTCTGGCATTCAGGAAATCAGACAGGGGGTGGGCCTAGATATCGTACCTTCCATTACGGTGGCTCAGGCGAAAGACCACAACATTGGCGATACAGAGGACCGCGTCGATCCATCGCTGGATGTCTTCTATAAATTCACGCCAAACCTTACGGGCGTACTTACCTTCAATACGGACTTTTCTGCAACCGAAGTCGATAACCGCCAGGTGAACCTGACTCGGTTCTCCTTGTTCTTTCCAGAAAAACGTGACTTTTTCCTGCAGGATTCTGAAATATTTAGTTTCGGCAACATTGGCGGTGGGGGTTTTGGTGGAGGAGGACCGGGCGGTGGCGGTGGCGGATTTGCAGACCGTAATGGCATTCCCTTCTATTCACGACGGATTGGCCTAAATCCGAGAACCGGCCAAACCGTTGACATCGATGCAGGTGCCAAAGTCGCTGGGCGTATTGGCGATCTTAGCGTCGGTGCTCTAGCAGTTCAGCAGGGAGATCGCATTGACCTGGATGGCCAGAACGTCTTTGTCGGCAGGATAACCTCAAACATCCTGTCTGAATCAAAAATCGGTGCAATAGTGACGCAAGGTGACCCGAACAGCGAAACCGATAACACACTTGTCGGCGTAGATTTTTCTTATCGCAATACCCGCTTCACGGATTCGCATACCTTAACCAGTGATCTCTGGTATCAGCAGACCGACACCAATGGCATTGAAGGAGATGATAAAGCCTACAGCATGAATATTAATCTTAATACTCAGGGTACGGGTATTAGCGGCGATGCTGACTATAGCTATATTGGCCAAGACTATAATCCAGCACTGGGTTTTGCTAACCGTAGAGGCATCGAAAAAGCTAGTACCTTTCTGAATTACAGGTATTTCCTGCGGGGACACCCACAGATTCGAACTATTATGGGCCTGGTAAACATGTCACATACTCGTGATAACGAAACTCAGGAAATGCAGAGTGAGAGCGTGATGGTCTCCCCGTTCGGCATTAATACACACCGGGGTGACAGGATGTTTTTCAATGTGCAGCGTGAACGTGAAGGCCTAGAACGCCCCTTTGAAATCAGTGATGGCATTATCATCCCTGAAGGCAAATACAGTTTTACCAGTTTCATGATTAACTTTGGTGGCTCTAACCAGCGCAATTTATCACCCAGCTTCTCTTATAGAACCGGTGACTTTTATGATGGCAGACGCACTGCAGTCAATACAGGATTGGAGTGGCGGCCGAATCGAAATATTTCTTTGGACTTCTCTTACAACTATACCGATGTCACTCTGCCGCAGGGAGACTTTGTCACAAGACTGATCAGCCTGAATGCAAATTACGCGTACAATGCTCAGTGGTCATGGATCAACCTGATTCAATATGACAATATTTCAGATGCCATGGGTATTAACAGCCGTTTGCGTTGGAATCCCAGAGCAGGGGAAAACCTTTACCTGGTGATCAATTATAATTTCGATTCCAGCTTTGGTGCTTTTGAACGATTAAGCGCAATTCAATCCGAACTGGTTTTAAAATACACCAAGAATTTCAGATTCTAGACATTTACACTTTACCCTTTAGAAGGCATATTCCTCTACGAATACCCTAATTTCAGGGAAACATCCAAGTAGTATTTTAGAGAAGGATTATGAAACTGACTCGTCGTATTACCATTCTTTTTTTAACGCTATTGCTAATTCCTGGATCGGGGCTTGCCCATCATTCCTTCGTTGGCTTTTATGATCAGAGCCAGATTATCGAAATTGAAGGTCTAGTCACTGCCATTTCCTGGCGAAACCCACATGCATCCATAAGACTCGATGTCACTGACGAGTCCGGCCAAACAGTGGAATGGCAGATTGAGACTGGTAGCATCAGTGTCTTGAGAGTTCGTGGTGTAACGCCTGAATTTCTGAAAATTGGCGATCAGGTGAAAATAGCCGGCGAACCCTCGCTCAAGACCTCAACCGGCCTTTACGCGCGTAACATGCTGCTGGAAAGCGGCGATGAGGTAATGTTGAGTATCGGAATCGCTCCACGCTGGACTGACTCCGGCGACAGTGAGTTGATTGAGCCAGAATTTGATACGGCTGTAGCACGCGAAGCACGGCAGAACGCCGATGGTATTTTCCGTGTCTGGACAACGGTGCTGGATGACCCCAATTCATTCCCCTTGTTTAAAGGCGGATATCCGCTGACGCAATCGGCTCAAGTGCTTAAGTCACAATGGGACGCCAGCGATATCGTGCAGTTGGGCTGCGAACCGAAGGGTATGCCCTCTCTTATGATCACCCCTTATCCCTTTGAATTTGTACAGCAGGGGGAAGATATTCTCATCCGCTTTGAAGAAGATAACGCACAACGATTCATTCACATGAGTGCGACTGATGAGCTGACACCGACCACCCCATCACTATTAGGCTATTCAATCGGCAACTGGGAAGGAGACACTCTGGTGGTCGAGACCAGTGGCGTCAGTGCTGAATACCTGGATTATGAAGGGACCCCGCAGAGTGAAGAGGCGCGTTTTATCGAACGTTTTACGGTGAATAATGATGGCTCAAGACTGGATTACCACATCCGAATCATCGACCCGACAAACTTTACCGAAGAATTTGAATTAACCCGTTATCTTATCTGGCAACCCGCTCTGCTTGTTAATCCTTACGATTGTTTGGTGACCGAATAAGCAACTTATCGAGAAAGGCAGATCTTCTTAGAACACATTAGTGAACCCATCAGCAGCATGGCTGATGGGTTCATTGCTGAAAGTTATTCAGCCTCTGACGTGCTGGTTAAACCAGCCGATGGTTCTCTCCCAGGCCAGCGTTGCAGTTGCATGGTTATATCGCTCTGGGGTGGCATCATTAAAGAAGCCATGCACAGAACCCGGATAGATATGCCCTTCATAGGTAACGCCTGCCTGTCTTAAGGCGCGTTCATAGTCGGGCCAGGCATTAACAAGTCGTGTATCCAGCTCGCCATGTTGAACCATGACAGCAGCACGAATTTTGCCGATATTAGCCAGGTCTGGAGCACCGCCGTAAAAAGGCACTGCAGCAGCCAGGTCATTTCCCATACGAACCGCCAGTTCGTTGGAAACACCGCCGCCATAACAGAAGCCGGTTATGCCTATTCGACCATTACAGTCAGCACGATTTTTCAGCCATCTTGCTGCGGCTTCTATATCCTGTAGTCTTTTTTCTGGATCCAGCTCCCTGAACAACTCACCGCCCTGGAAATCATCACCAGGATAGCCACCAACTGGTGTCAACACATCCGGCGCAAAGGCCATGAAATTTGACAAGGCAAAACGGCGTGCAACGTCCTCGGTGTGAGGGTTCAAGCCACGGTTTTCATGTACCACCACGATTCCTGGCAATTGCTGCGAGGTATCAGAGCGGCTGTCCGCACTGAAGGGCCTTACCAGATAGCCGCGAATGTAGCCGTGTCCATTGGGTGACGGAACGGTAACATACTCTGCACGTATACGTTCATCATCCCTAGAAATCTGTTGTCCCATGGCATAATCCGGCATCAGGGCTTGGGCAATAGCGCTTGCTGAAAGGCCAGCCACGGAAAATTTCTTCACTCCATCCAGAAAGGAACGGCGATTTATTTCACCATGAATGTATTGCGTATATAGTTCGACTGCTTCAACAGGAACTGTCCTGCGTTCTTTGTGTTGTTGTAATGACATATCTTTCCCTTTTTGTTGACTAGTCGACAAAGCTTACTACCAATTTTTTTTATCCGAAAGTATGACTTTTCGAAAGCTGGCTTTCATCTCATAGAAAGCTAAAGAAAACGGTTATCTATCTCGTAATTGCCTCATTTATTGGCGATAATCTGAATATGTGTAACTGCAATCAAAAGATTCACAAATGCTTTCACCTAAACCGATAAGACGAATTTTTCTGCTTGCTTTCCCTTTGCTGGTCTTTTTGTTTGCCGGGGAAACGCTTGCGCATGGTGTCTCTAGCGAAGATGCAGCCTATCTGGAGCGGGTTCAGGGCTTTAACTTTTTTCCTTATCTATACCTTGGCGCCAAGCACATGTTTACCGGTTATGACCACCTGCTATTCCTAGCAGGGGTAATTTTCTTTTTATATCGCATAAAAGATGTTGCCCTGTATGTCAGCCTTTTTGCCATCGGCCACAGTCTCACCTTGTTGATAGGCATTCTGGGCGGCGTTCGCGCTGACGCTTATATTGTGGATGCCATAATAGGGCTTTCAGTCGTATATAAAGGCTTTGAAAACATAGGTGGTTTTAAACGCCTAGGAATCCAGATCAACACGCGAGCGGCTGTTTTCTTATTTGGCCTGGCACATGGCTTTGGCCTATCCACAAAATTGCAGGACCTAGCGCTGTCACAGGAAGGACTGATCGGTAACATGATCAGTTTCAATATCGGTGTAGAACTAGGTCAGCTGGCAGCACTGACTTTCATCTTGCTGGCTTTCCAATACTGGCGACAACATGACAGTTTCATCAAGGGCGCCTTTGCCACCAACCTGATAATCATGTGCGCAGGATTTATTTTATTCGGTTATCAGATGACTGGATATTTTGTTGCGTGAATTCATAACAGGAAAAGATCATGAATAAACAAAACGATAATTTGATGGATGTACCTTCAGCTTCAAAACTTATAAAGGCTACTATCGTAACCCTCATTGGCGCCATCATCTTAGTGGTGCTGGTAGTGCTGCCGGCAGAATATGATATCGACCTCACCGGTTTTGGAGCACTTACCGGACTTGACCGGCTCAGTGGCGATGCGACTGAAACCATCATAATCACCGACATAATCGGGGGGAATGAAAGCCTACGCGAAGTTGAAATTCCAATGTTCGGTGAACCTACGCCATTGCCAAACCCGACGGTCTTTCAGAAGCAGGATGCTGTGGCACAAAGTTTCACCATGACAGTAGAGTTGGGACCCTTTGAACAAACTGAAATTAAGACTGTCCTTGAAGCCGGAAAAGTCATAATTTATAACTGGACTGTGGATGGTGGAGAAAGAGTCTATGTAGACTTTCACGGCCATGATGAGTCCTTTGGGCCGGACTTTTTTGTACGGTATGAGGAGTTACAGGAAGGCACCAGCAGCATCGGTTCGCTAACCGCTCCCTTCTATGGAGAGCATGGCTGGTTCTGGCTGAACATCAATGAAAGTCCTATTAGCATCACGTTGGAAGTCACCGGCTTTTATGAGGATGTGATTAATTACGGTATCTTCTAAGCTAGGTAATTAGGATCACCTTGGGGACTATCTGAAGTTGCAGAAAAAATACCAACTTCTTGCTATTGCTGATTGTCTGAATGACTGCTGAATACGGTAATACCTCCTGCTTAAAACCAGAAGCGGACGCCGACAACAAAACGCGTCTCGCTGATTTCTTCAGCTGCCAGGCTGGCAAAGTCTGCTGTTTTACCAAATTTTTCCTGCCAGTTTATGCCAATATACGGGGCGAATTCCCGTCGAATTTCATAACGCAATCGCAGCCCGGCATTCATATTAGCCAGCCCTGAACCCAGAGAAATTTTCGGAATATCTTGCGCATAAAAATTCATTTCTATTTCCGGCGTTAGAATCAAGCGCTGTCCCAGCAACAATTCATACTCCGCTTTTACTCGCAGTCCGACATCGCCTTCTTCACTGAGAAAAAAATCCGTTTCCATCTCAAAGAAATAAGGCGCTAGACCCTGAAAACCCAGAACGGCCCAGTTTTTTTGTAGGGGAGCTTCGGCATCATGTCTCAATCCTGCCTGCAGATCCCAGTAAACCGAAATCGCCTTACTGTATAGAGCCTGCATTTCGAACTCTTCCGTTTCACCTTGCCGCCTTTCACCTTCGGACTTGAACCAAAATCTCTCCAGATTGCTACCCATCCAGGCATGCAAATCCCACGACAGTGCTGCACTACCTTGATCGGACGTCTCAAATTCATCAGTCTTTAGCTGGAAAATTAGAGGCTCACCATCCATTGCTGCGGCTGCAAGTTGTAGTGGGCTTAGGCTTAAGAAAAGCATGACACCGATTTGAAGCAACTTCATTTTTCTTATCTCAACTCACGACAATTTCACGGAACATACCCATCATGTGATATAGCAAATGGCAATGATAAGCCCATCTTCCTGGCGCATCGGCGGTGACCATATAACTTATACTCTTGCCGGGCTGCACCAGCACCGTATGCTTGCGCGGAATATATTCAGCATCGCCAGTTTCCAGTTCACTCCATAGGCCATGAAGATGGATGGGATGGGTCATCATGGTGTCATTGACCAGGGTAATACGAAGCCGTTCCCCGAGCCGCAGGTGAAGTGGTTCAGCCTCTGTATAGGGGATGCCATTGAAAGACCAGATGTATCGATGCATGTTGCCGGTCAGGTGCAACTGTATTTCACGCGCTGGCTCTCGCCTGTCCAGAGTGGGGTACAGATTACGGATATCGGCGTAGGTAAGGACTTTTCGATTGAAACGCTGCTGGTGTTGTCGCAGGCCAATACCAGGATCATCAAGTCCACTCGGAGCACTTTGGCTGCGCATATCCACAGTGGGGCCATACTCACTAGCATGATGCTGAATTACCTGATGACTCCCCTGTCCTGCAGGCCCAATTATCTCTGACATATCGCTGGCGTTCATCGACGACATGTCCATACCGGCATGGTGTTCATGCGAAGTCATCTCCTGAGAGTTCATGCTCATTGGTGACATATTCATACCGGCATGGTGCTCATGGGAGGCCATCTCCTGAGAGTTCATATTCATCCCGGTCATATCCATAGCGGATTGATGCGTGTCTGCAGACATCGATTCATCGCTCATATTCATGTTCATGTTCATGTTCATGTCTGACATTTGCATCGATGACATATCCATTCCCATATCTGCCATACCAAGAACTGGACGAGGATCCATCACGGGCACTTCTGGCTGCATGGATGCATCGGCACTCAGGGTGCCGAGGGCATATCCGCCACGGTCAATACTCTGGGCAAATACAGCATAGGCCGCATCACTCTCGGGTTCGACAATAACATCATAGGTTTCAGCTACACCGATACGGAATTCATCAACACTTACCGGCTCTATGTTCTGCCCGTCTGCAGCGACTACCCGCATGCTGAGACCAGGAATCCGCACATCAAAAATCGTCATGGCCGAGGCATTGATAAAGCGAAGCCTAACTTTTTCTCCGGGCTGAAAAAGTCCCAACCAGCCTGGATCTGGGCTAATGCCATTCATCAGATAGGTATAGGTGTAAGCCGTTACATCTGCAATATCCCGGTCACTCATGCGCATCTGATTCCACATGCCCCGATCCCGCCAAGTTTGTGTCAGCCCGCGGTTACGAAGCTCACTGAAAATATCTCCAAGTGTCCGTTTGTTGAAATTGTAATAATGACTTTGTTTTCTGAGCGTCGAATAAATTTCTGCTGGTTCACTATCACTCCAGTCTGACAGCATCACCACATATTCCCGTTGATAATCTACCGGGTCAGGTTCTCGCGGCTCTACGATAATGGGACCGTACAGCCCTGTTTGTTCCTGATAGCCCGAATGCCCGTGATACCAGTAAGTGCCACTTTGATTGACCTGAAATCGATATTCGAAACTCTCACCAGGACGAATGCCGGAAAAACTCAAACCCGGAACGCCATCCATATTGCTAGGCAAAATAATCCCATGCCAGTGTATAGATGAATCAACTGCCAAATTGTTTTTGACCCGGAGTGTCAGCTCATCACCCTCACGCCAACGCAATAAAGGTGCCGGCAGGCTCTTATTAATGGCAGTGGCTACAGACTGATTGCCTGTAAAGTTTACCGGCAGATAGGAAATATCAAGATCAAACTGATGGCCTCTGAGAGTCAGGCCCAGCCAACTTTGACCCGCTTCCTGAGCTTGGAGTCTGCCAGCCTGAAGCCCAAGCATGGCGGCACTAGCTAGTGTTGTGGTCACGAATTTCCTGCGGCTCAGTGACATCGGCATCCTCAGTAATTGTTTTGCTTTCTTTTGATACATTTTTCTTCACCCAATCTTCATTGCAACTGAAGCTGTCTAAATTGTTTTGCACGTGATTACGGTTTAAAACTCATGGCATTAGCATGCCAGTCATACAGAAGAACTAACCGTATATCAGGCTAAAATGGGTGGGCGAAAAAGGGATTTTTTCGCTGATGAAGTCAGTTTAACAGAGATAGTCAGATTAAAGTGGTTTTCAGCTTGAGAAACAGTGGTCAATGTGTCGCTGAGCAGAGCCAGCCCGCTTAGCCCACAGAAGTCACAGAGGAAATTGTAGTTGTAATCTGCATGATCTTGCATGTTCACCGACTCCCATCGAGTTTTGTGCCTGCTGGGTGCCATGCGTCATTTGATGACCGAGATCATGCAATTGAGCCTGCTCCACAAAGGCCTCGGAGCTGCTTATATTGCAGCCCATGAAAGGGCTTGCCAGCTTATGCTGAGCAGCGCCAACAATATTAATCTGTTTAAAAAGCACTTTGTCATATAGCTACCTTAAACACATCTATTGGATCGGGCAAATGAAACCCTCTTGGCAGCCTTAACTGATCTGCGTTAAGGCTTCTACCAATTCCTGCTGCTTACTAAAAAATGGCGAATGACTGGACTCAATAGAAAATACTTTTTCACAGGGAGAGGCCGCTATCATTTTCCGCTGCATCTCAATGCAGATAGCGTGGTCTTCTAAGCATTCAATATAGTAACGCGGAACGGAGCCGAAATTTGCCTCACTCAGACTCACCGGCGTCCCAAGAGGTTGCAGGGCCTGCGGTTTGATAAGGTGCGCCAAGGCATAGGACTGATCTTCCGAGCTGCAGTCATGGTAAAACAGATCAATCAGCTTATCCTGCGCAATTGAACCAGTAACATGATCTTCTGCAACAATCAGGGAGGGCGGCACTGATGATTTTGGGTTTGACTCTTCTAGTGACAACAATGACTGCCCATCTTGTGGTAGGAAACCGGAAACATAAACCAACGCGCTCACCTTCTCGGGAAGCAATTCAGCAGTTTGTGATACCACCATTCCGCTCATGGAATGACTGACCAGAACTGCTTTTTCCTCAAGGCCTTGAAGAATGCTTGAAATTTTCTTGACATAACTATCCATCGTCACTTCATTGAGCGGCGTATCATCTTCTCCAGAGCCAGGCAAATCCGGAACTATTACCTTGTGACCTGCAGCCTCAATTGGACCCTTAACACGATCCCAGCACCAGGCACCGTGCCAGGCGCCATGAACCAAAACATATGTTGCCATTCTTGTTCTCCCTGCTAATTTTTTCTTGCATGATATATGCTGTTAAGCTGCTTTAACAATTGGACAGCAAAAACATACTGTTTATTTGAAAAATGCCAGCTTTATCCCGAAAAATTTTCTTGGTTCTAGTGCTTTTTCTAGACCCGCTGGCTCTGAAGGCTGAAGAGCTGACGATCGCTGTTGCTTCAAATTTTGTTGACACCATCAGTGAAATTATTCGTCAGTTTGAGGCACAAAGCCAGCACAGCATCCGCCTTAGCTTCGGCTCTTCTGGACAAATATTTGCCCAGATTATTAACGGTGCCCCCTATGACATGTTTTTCTCGGCCGATCAGGAAAAACCGCTGGAACTAGAAAACCGTCAACTGATAGCAGAAAACGCGCGTTTTACCTACGCTGTTGGCAGACTGGTTTTATGGTCAAGGTCTCCTAGCATCAATCTGAACGAGGGCGACATCTTAAAGCAAGGCGATTTTACAAGACTGGCGATGGCCAATCCGCGACTGGCTCCTTATGGTCAGGCAGCTGAGGAAACATTGCAGGCACTTGATGCCTTTGCCACCTCACAGAACAAGCTTGTGTATGGCCAAAATGTTACTCAGGCATTTCAGTTTGTTGAAAGTGGTAACGCTGAAGTCGGGTTTGTCGCACTTTCCCAACTGCAAGCAAGCGGGCTTATCGCAGAGGGCTCAGCTTGGTTTATTCCCGAGAGTTACCACGCGCCAATTCTTCAGGATGCTGTAATATTAAAGCGAGCTGCAAATTCTAGGGCGGCGGCAGAATTTCGACAGTTCATGCAGGGGGATCAGGGAGCAAAAATCATCCTGCGCTTTGGTTATCGCGTCCCTTAGCAGCTTCGGCCATTACTGATATTTTTCTGGCGTGCTATCAACCATGGGAAGAGTTTTCCTTCCTTGACCGAGATCAAAGACTGGAGTTATTTCATTTTTTTTAGAGTATAATATCCATCTGAGATAGGTTCAGACCTTCTTCTTTCTGTTCTATCACCAAATACCCGAGATCAAGCCATCCGACTCTCAATAGGCGTGCGGATATTATTTTCATGCAGAATCAACAAGATCAGATCAAGTTATCCTTCGTGGTCCTAATGGCAGTAATGATGTCTTTTAATGCTCTGTCCATCGATGCCATCATGCCAGCCCTGGGTCAGATTGGCGCTGATCTGAGTATACAAAACCCGAATGATGTGCAGTATATCATCGCGTTCGTTTTTATTGGCCTAGCTGTTGGCATTCTTTTTTTTGGGCCATTTGCTGATTCGTTTGGCCGTAAAAATGCAATTTATCTCGGCATGGGAATATTTCTGATTGGCTGTCTTACCTCCATTTTCGCAAACAGCTTCAACTTTATGCTGGCCGGCCGCATCCTTCAGGGAATGGGGGCAGCATCCTGTCGAGTAGCCACTATGTGCATGATCCGTGATAAGTTTGAAGGCAACGCCATGGCCAAGGTGATGTCATTCATCATGATCATTTTCATCCTGAGCCCGGCGCTGGCTCCATCCCTCGGACAAATCGTACTCTTCTTCGCTAGTTGGCGTTCCATTTTTGTGATGATGTTTTTTATTGGAGCCGCTGGGGTTATCTGGCTCGCAATAGGCCAGGAAGAAACACTGGCTATTGAAAAACGCCGGCCCTTTGGTTTCAAACCTATTCTTGAAGCCGTTAAGGAGACCCTCTGTAACCGCGTCGCGCGCGGCTATACCATTGCGTCAGGTCTTATTTTCGGCGCCTTTGTAGCTTATCTGAACCTAGCCCAGCAGATCCTTCAGGAACAATACATGCTGGGTAAAGCTTTCTCACTTACCTTTGGCTTCCTTGCCTTGGGTATTGGGTTGGCAGCTTTCGCTAATACTCGTTGGGTATACCGCTATGGCATGGAGTTTATATGTAAAAGCTCCTTAATCATCATGGTCGGCATCTCGATAATATTTTTACCGGTGAGCCTCTTTTTCAACGGACATCCTCCCCTGATGCTTTTGATGCTTTTTCTATTTATCGCCTTTTTCTGCTGCGGATTGGTGTTTGGCAATTTCAACACCATGGCAATCCATCCAGTTGGCCATATCGCGGGCTCTGCCAGTTCTGTTATCGGCTTCTTACAGACCCTGCTATCCGCCGGCCTGGGCGCCCTGATCAGCTCGCGGTATCAGGGCACAATCAACCCGCTAATCCTGAGCTTTCTTGTGTTTGGCGCACTTTCGCTGATTCTGGTGTTTCGCTTGAGCAATTATCCCGGATTCCATAATGGTAAAAATTTATCAGAATCGATTTTGCAATAAACCAGAGCCTGCCTCAGCTTTGCTCTTTTATACAAACTCTCTTATACACAGTATTTCCACATTGTTATTTTGCTAAAGCGCTTCATTAGCAGTAATATTGAATGAATATCTTTATATTTTAGGCTCTTAGCAAAGTAAAATTTGCAAATAAATGGTCAAACCATAATGAAAACTATAAAAAACTTAGTTTGCCGGATTTTTACAATTTCTTTACTGAGTATCACTACCCATTCGGTCCAGGCTGCTGTTGCAGACCTAGCTGAGTACCAGGACTGGGAAGCTTTAGCTGAAAGGGTTTCTGCAGAAGATGTAAATACTCCTCAAGCAGATGGCGCAACAGCGCTCTTATGGGCCGCTTACTATGATGCTGTGGATACCGTAGAACTGCTGTTGGATGCCGGAGCTGATCCAAATTTGGCTAATCGCTATGGCATGACCCCTCTTATACAGGCGTCATTCAATGGCAATAGCGAAATCATTAGCATGCTTCTAGATGCCGGTGCAAACCCAAATACTAGGACGCCCGAGGGGGGTGATGCCCTGTTGAATGCTGCCAAAAGTGGCGCTATTCAAGGCATTCAGGCACTGCTGGCAGCAGGCGCTAATGTCAACACTCGTGATGGTTACCTTTTCCAGACCCCACTGATGTGGGCCGCTGCTAGCAACCAGCCTGAAATCGTCAGAATTCTCATCGAGAATGGCGCTGACATGGATACAAGCTCCGCTGAATTGGAACTGCGGGGCGTGCTGCATGATGACGGCCATGGAGATATGCCAAATGGCGGACTAACAGCTCTGCATCATGCGGCTCGTGAAAACGCCATAGAAGCCGCCGAGGTCCTTGTGAGTATGGGTGCAGACCCCAATATAAAAGACCCCCAGGAAATCACACCGCTACGTGTTGCGATGATAAATGCTAACTTAGACATGGCCAGGGTTCTAATCGAGGGTGGTGCCAATGTGAATGATGGCTCAATCGTCGAACTCTTTGATATTGAATTTAGCCAGCCGATGATCCATCGTTCAGAAACCAACCATGTAAACATTTCAAGTATCGAAGATATTATGATGTTGATGCTCTCCAAAGGGCTGGATATCGATTCGACTCCGTCGACACCGTTTCCCTACCCCGGCACCCGGCGTATCGGCGGTCGCGGCACCAGCGATCAAACGGCACTATACAACGCAGCGATTGCTCCACATTTGGAGTACATGGATCTTTTGCTGACAAACGGGGCCAACCCCAACTCTCTGAATGCTAACGGTATGTATCTTCCCCTTTCCTCGGCACTGGATGTGATCCCACTTCGCGACGTTCTGGACAGCACTAAACCCATTGAAGAGCTTCGAGCTGCTGCTGAACTACTGTTGCAGCATGACGCCGACATTAACGCCACTGCAATTGACGGCACGACCGTTCTTCACCACGCTGTAGCCTTAGGTAAACAGCCCATAGTAGAATTCCTAATAGCCCAAGGAGCGGATCTAAGCATCAAAGATAAGAATAACCGAACCGCTCTCGATGTTGCTAATGGAGTACCACCTATAGTCAAAGGTGATGATAAACCAGCAGAACTTCCTGTTTATGAGAAACTTGTAGTACTTTTGACTGACACCATGAACGCTCAAGGCGTCCGTATTTATGATTATGTAGCCCCCAACATCTAAATCTAAAGGGAAGCTCGAATCTGACGCAAAAAAGAAATAAAGGCCGGCTTTACTCAGGTTTTAAATTGGAGAACTAGAATGAAAAAAATTAAACACTTCAAATCTCGAATCATAGCACTTTCTATACTGGGGCTGACTATGCAAACTAGTCAAGCTGCTCTGGTGGATCTGGCTGAATATCAGGACTGGGATGCCCTGCAAACTTCTATTTCTTCGGAGGACGTCAATGCCGTGCAACCCGATGGCATGACAGCACTGCTGTGGGCCGCCTATTATGACGAAACAGATGTCGTAAGGCTGCTACTTAACGCTGGGGCGACTCCAAATGTTTCTAGTCGTTACGGTATCACTCCGCTGATTCAGGCTGCCATGAACGGTAATGATGAAATGGTAAACATGCTAGTTGATGCCGGTGCTGATGTTAATGCCACTACTCCGGAAGGCGACAATGCTATCCTTAATGCAGCTCGAACTGGAGCAGTACAAGGTTTGCAGGCTTTGATTGATGCAGGCGCCGATGTCAACTACCGTGATGGCTACCTTTTCCAGACGCCCCTCATGTGGGCTGCAGCTGCTAACCAGGCAGCTGTATTAGAGATACTAATCGATAATGGTGCTGATATGGATGCCCGTTCTCCAACACTCGAGTTACGCGGCATTCGACAAGGAGGTGTGGCAGGAGACTTCCCAGATGGCGGCTTGAGCGCTCTTCACCACGCAGCTCGTGAGAATGGTATTGATGCTGCGCGTGTGCTTATTAACAGAGGTGCCAATCTGGACGTGCTGGATCCCCAATATGATATTTCGCCACTGCGCATGGCTATTATCAATGCTAATCTGGACCTGGCCAAAATGCTGGTGGAAGGTGGGGCTAATTTCAATGACGGCACCCTAGTTGACCTGTTGGACGTAGAAACTAACAAGCTGACTTTCGTCCGGGCCGAAAATAACTATGTTAATGAGACTTCGCCAGTGGATTTAATGGGGGTCTTGTTCGACATGGGCGTAGATGTTGATGCCTACCCCGAGAAATCATACCCCGTCGTCTCTACTAACTTCGTAGGCGGTGGTGGTACCTCAGGTCGTACAGCACTGTTCAACGCGGCAAGTCATGATAATGTGGAGTTGGTTGCCTTGTTCCTGGATCATGGTGCAGACCCCAATTCTATAAATGATGGCGGCAGAAGGGGTGGCAGGTTTTTACCACTAACCGCTGCCTTGGGACTGGTTGAGCTTGGAACCGAGCTGCAGGAAAGATATGCGCAGGATGAGGAATTCAGTATTACCGATAGCGCAAGGCTGCTGCTCGAAAGCGGTGCAGATATCAATGCCCAGACCGATGATGGCACGACAGTCCTGCATCATGCAGTCGCCCAGGGTAATGAGGATGTGGTTACTTATCTTATTGAGAGCGGGGTTGATTTGAGTATTAAGGATGACAGTAACCGTACTCCTCTTGATCTAGCAAACGGCGTAGCTCCTGTCACTGAAGGAGATGATGAACCAGCAGAGCTGCCTGTTTATGAAGAAATTGCTACTCTATTGACTGAGGCAATGAATGCTCAGGGCATCACCATTGAAGAATATATGGCTCCTGAGACAGAAGAAAGCACAGAAGACGCTTAACCCTTTCCTACAAGGAAAGGTATTAACGAAGAATCAGGGCCCTAAGGCCCTGATTTTTTTCAGCGTACAAATCCTTTCTCCCGCTAGCTCAATTTTCAATGCCGACTTGGCTGCTTGTGCAGAGACACATCTAATAAAAAGCCTTATTCCGTAGAATTAGCATCAATTCAGCGTCTGTTACTCTAAAAAAGGTAAAAATATACACGAAATTTGCACATATTCCTTTTGGCTCAAATCCGCCAACTATAGTAGTATTGGGACATTGTGATGTAATAGGTTGGAACCTAAATCTATCTCCAACGGGGATAATCACTTGGTCAGCTCTACATAATTCGCAGCTGGGGGAACATAATGAAAACAATTAAAACCATAAAGGCGCAGGTATCAGCTTTAATATTCCTTGGATTTATCGCTCAACCCGGTTTAGCTACTCTTGTTGAAATGGCGGAGTATCAGGACTGGTCAGCCCTAGAATCTTCAATCTCAAATGAAGATATCAATGAGGTACAACCCGATGGTATGACTGCGCTTTTCTGGGCGGTTTATTATGACCAGACAGATATTGTCAAACTGCTAATTAATGCTGGTGCCAACCCTAATGCGAAAACACGGTATGGTTTGACACCATTGATTCAGGCCGCCATGAATGGCAATAGCGAAATGATCACCGTGCTGCTGGATGCTGGTGCCGATGCCAATGCCATGACTCCGGCAGGTGATAATGCGATTCTGAATGCATCCAAAACCGGTGCTGCTGAAGGTGTTATGGCGTTGATTGACGCGGGTGCCAATGTGAATTCCCGTGACAGCTACCTCTACCAGACGCCTCTAATGTGGGCAGCAGCGAGTAATCAGGCTGAAGTCGCTCGCATCCTTATCGATAATGGCGCTGATATCAATGCCATTTCAGCCGCGCTGGATTTGCGGGGCGTCCTGCAGAGCCGTGTTCAGGGTGACTTCCCCGATGGTGGCCTTACAGCGCTGCATCATGCAGCTCGTGAAAACGCCATTGAGACTGCCAGAGTTCTGATCAATAGCGGTGCCGACCTAGATATTCTCGACCCCCAGGATATTTCAGCACTTCGCTTCGCTATCATTAACGCCAACCTGGACCTTGCAAAATTGCTGGTTGAAGGCGGCGCCAACATCAACGATGGCGCGCTGGTTGATCTGCTGGATGTGGAAACCAATACGCTGACTTTCGTCCGTGCTGAAAAGAACTATGTCAATGAGACCACGCCGGTTGAACTGATGGGTATCATGTTTGATATGGGCGTGGACGTAGATGCCTATCCTAAAAAAGCCTATCCATTCCCTGCTACCGGCTTCAGGTCTGGTGAAGGCACCGCTGGCCAAACTGCACTTTTTAATGCTGCTGCCCGCGATAAACAGGATCTCATCTCACTATTTCTGGAACACGGAGCTAACCCCAATTCAATCAATAAAGGCACTAGAAGTGGCAGCTATTTGCCTCTTTCTGCAGCTTTCGCCGTTGTTCCCGGGATTTACAGACCTGGCACAATGGATGATGAAGAGTACATCCCTACAATTGAAGAACTGAGCCCTGGTGTCGAACTCTTGATTGAACATGGAGCAAACGTCAACGCCAGCTCAAATGATGGCACCACGGTATTGCACCATGCCGCAGCTATGGGCCGGAAGGAAGTTGTGCAGTATTTGATTGAAAATGGTGCCGATCTGACTATCCGTGACCACAGTAACAGAACTGCTCTTGATATAGCTCAAGGTGTTCCCGAATTTTCAGAAGAAGACGGGGAGCCTTCTGAAGAGCCTGTTTATGACGAGATCGTCACCCTATTAACAGAAGCCATGAATATGCAGGGCATTCAAATAGAGGAATATGTTCCTCCAGTTTCTACTGAGGAGCCCTCTGAGGCTTAATTAATAAGCATTAACTAATTAAATAAATCGAAGCAATAGGTAAGCTATGAAAAAGAAAATTTTGATTTCAGCAGTCATTGCAGGCATGGGTTTTGGTCTAACTGCCTGTAATCCAAATGACAACAGCTCTGTCGAACTTTCGGCCGAGGAGCGAGAAGCTGCAAGACTGGCGGCAATAGCTGAACTGCCCTCTCTTGACGAACAGTGGAACTTAATTTACGACAACTGTGTAACTTGTCATAATGAGACAGATTACACAGCTGGATTATCTCTTGAGTTTGCTTCCCCTGACTTCGTTCACGAAGAAGGTGAGATTTGGGAGACTGCCATCAAGAAGCTATCGACCGGCCAGATGCCGCCACTGGGTGAACCTCGGCCAACAGATGAGCAGAGACAGACCTTTATTGCTTCACTAGAGGCTGTCCTAGATGAACAGGCTCGAGAAAATCCTAATCCTGGCGCTCCTGTTCTTCCTCGCCTAAACAGAAGCGAGTATCAGAATTCAATTCGTGACATCCTTGGTCTGGAAATTGACTCTACTACCCTTCTGGCTGCTGATAACTCTGCTGAAGGCTTCGATAACATGGCGACAGCTCTGCAGGTATCTGCAACGACTCTGGAATCCTTCGTTGCTGCGTCAGGACGCGTTGCCAGTCTTGCAGTCGGCAACATGGATATGCCACCCGACTTCAGCGTTTATCGTGTTCAGCGTGACAGTTCTGGAGACAAGCGTGTTGAGGGTGCACCATTAGGTACCATAGGCGGTATCGTTTTCAATCATTATGCCCCGCTAGATGGTGAATATGAATTTAGCCCGAAACTGATTCGTACCATTCAGGATGAAGCTCGTGGCATTGAATTTGCACATACTCTGGTAGTCAGCATCGACAAGGAACTTGTGCATTCTGCAGAATTCGGTGGTTTTAAGGATACAGAGCAGCATGAACTGGATTCCAACAGCTTTGCTTTGGCTGAAGAAATTGATGAGCGTTTCCGCTTCAGAACTACTATGGACGCCGGCATGCATGAGGTTACTGTTAACTTCATTGCCAAACCCGCTTCCCCGGATGCAGAAATCTGGAAGCAGCATGGCCGCACTTCTCTTGACCTTGACGTTCTAAAAGGACCACCCCAGCTGGACAATGTTGAAGTCCGTGGACCTATCAATCCGACTGGCAAAGGCATGACCGCCAGTAGGGAAAAAATCTTTATCTGTCAGCCAGGAGCTCTAGAAGATGAACAACTAGCTTGTGCCAATGAGATTCTTTCAAACCTAGCACGCCAAGCCTATCGTCGTCCGGTCGCTGAAAATGAAATTTCTGACCTGCTGGGCTTCTATGAAATTGGTAATGAGATAGGCGGCTTTGAAAAAGGTATCGAGACCGGTATTCGTCGTATCATTTCAGGCCCTGAGTTCATGTACAGATACGAAGAGATCCCGGCAGGTGTCGCTCCGGGTCAGGCTTATCAGATATCTGATCTTGAGTTAGCCTCCAGACTCTCCTATTTTATTTGGAGCTCTATTCCAGATGAAGAACTGATCAATCTGGCTGCTGAAAGCCGACTGAGCAATCCTGATATTCTGGACGCACAGGTTGAGCGCATGCTGGCTGATCCTAAAGCAGCAAACCTAACAGATAACTTTGCTACTCAATGGTTCCAGCTGCGTAATTTGAACGCTATCGTGCCAGATCCATTCCTGTTCCCAGACTATGATGACAACCTTAGACAGTCTTCTATTCTGGAAACAAAAATGCTGTTCAGCAGCATAATTGATGAAGACAAGAGTGTGACCGACCTGATTGACGCGGATTACACCTATGTTAATGAGGATCTTGCCAATGTTTATGGTATCCCTGGAATTCTGGGTAGCCGTATGCGTCGTGTTGAAGTTCCTCAGGAAGAACGACGTGGCATTCTGGGCCACAGCAGTATTCTGACTCTGACTTCATTGTCTATACGAACTTCACTGGTAACTCGCGGTAAATACTTCCTTACAAACCTGGTTGGTACACCACCACCAGAGCCGCCACCAAATGTAGATACTAATCTGCCCCCAGCTGATGGTACTCCTCAATCGTTGCGTGATCAGATGGAAGCTCATAGAGCTGATCCCGTTTGTTCATCTTGTCACGTACTTATGGATTCTATAGGAATTGCTATGGAAAACTTTGATGGTATCGGACGCTATCGCGTATTTGACGACCGCGGAGGTGGGCCTGTAGAAATTAATGCTGTTACTACATTATTCGACGGCACAGAAATTAATGACGTAACTGATGTCAGAAGCTGGTTAACTGACAATGAGGATATCTTTGTAAGAACCATGACAGAGAAACTGATGCAGTTCGCTCTGGCTCGGCCAATTGAGCACACTGATATGCCTTACGTACGGGAAATTGTACGACGTGCAGAGCCCAGTGATTATCGATTCTCTGAAATAGTTAAAGGTATTGTTGAAAGCGTACCCTTCCAGATGCGAATCAGTGATCAGGCGGCCGTTGCAGCCAACTAGATATCACTAATACTGATATCAACAAAAAAGCAGCCTTCTGGCTGCTTTTTTTTGCGTGCCATTTCACTAGGTATAAATCAAACAGCCTTATCATACATACTTAAATCAAATAGCATCGCTTATGAGCAAGCTACGAAATAAGCTGAGATCACTACTAATAAAGATATTACACATCGAGGCACTATCTCTCAACGTATACTACCCTCAGGCAAACAGCGATGTCACCGATAGTAGCAAGATACCCATCAATGATAGAGATAACTCCTGAGGCAGGCTGTTGAACTATTCCCGTGAAGAAATCCTAGGCATCTATGACCGTGAAACCCGGGCTGAACCGAAATATCCACCGATTGTCCGCGTTGTCCATACCCCATATTTCGTGAAACTGGTAGGCCCTGGCAAATTCACCTTCATTAACTACTGGCAAATCCCGGCGCAACAAACTGCTCGCATCATGCATGAGGAAATGCAGTCATTAAAACAGTTTGGCGGAAAAGTCATGTGCAGGGTTTACCAGCACGACGTCCCCAAGGATCTAGAAAACTGCCTGGCCAATGAAGGGTTTGAGCAACTGGACAGTGTCACGCTTACTCTCTTGCCATTACAGCAGCATGATTTAAAGCAAGACAAGGCTCCCGACATTCAGATCAGAGAACTTAAAAACGCTCAGGATGTGGCAGATTTTCTTGGTGTGACGGAAGCTGCCTTCGGTCAGCCCAGTCCACAAGATCATGCTTATATCGAAGAAAGTCTGAAATTTTCAAACTTTAAATACTACTTGGCTTATCTCAAGCAGCAGCCTGTCGGGGCTGCGCGCTTTATCGTGCCAGAGCACTCACGCTTTGGCTTCTTTTTTGGCGGCTGCGTGATCCCGAAATACCGGAGACGTGGCATATACTC
>JAYQVM010000004.1:0-45752 GCA_038148435.1 Gammaproteobacteria bacterium
TGCTGTAGAGAACATCTATAAAATGGCGCGCCTGGAGAGATTCGAACTCCCGACCAACTGGTTCGAAGCCAGTTACTCTATCCAGCTGAGCTACAGGCGCATAATTCAATATTGAAAAGTTACATGATTGTAACTTTTTGACTGAAGAAAGCACTTCAAAAAAGAGCGATCATCATATCGAAAAAGGGGCTGACTCACTAGCAGCTTTATTTACTATGCCTGATACTTCTTTCAGAAATATCCAATCCAATGGAAAATTAAGATGTTTTAGGTATAATGTCCGGCTCACTGTCGAATCTACAACGAATAGATAGGGATTGGTATGGCTAGAGCTAAGAAAAAAACAACGATTAAAAAAGTAGACGAACATAACTACGCTACAGATTCACTGAGCATTGAAGAACAAACTGCAGCCTTTTTGGCCTCAGGTGGAAAAATCCAAGAAATTCCTAGCGGTGTTAGTGGTCAGGTACAAACTTCAGGCCCGCGACATATCACCCTAGGCAAGCGCCATCAGACCAACTAAAAATCCCAAATTCTTATCAATACTTTTGATTCAGGCTTTAGATGCTCTAAACTGCCGAGGCTGATCTATACACTGCCGGAAACACTAAATGATGACGGCCAGACCACTTCAATACAAAGCCATTAAGAACCTACTCTTTAAACGTAGTGAGCACTCACATAAAGGGGATAATGGCCACGTACTAGTCATAGGTGGCGACCATGGTTTTGGCGGGGCACCATTGCTTGCTGCTGAAGCAGCAGCGCGAAGTGGTGCTGGTCTGATCTCTATTGCCACTCGGCCAGAGCATGGATCGGCTATTATCTCAAATTGCCCCGAGCTTATGGTTAAAGGCATCAACAATGCCGCAGAACTGAAAGTGCACATAAATACCTCGACTGTTATTGTTGCCGGTCCCGGGCTCGGGCAGTCCTCCTGGTCGGTAGATTGCCTGAAAGCCGCTCTTGGAGTTGATCACCCGATAGTGCTGGATGCCGACGCGCTTAATCTAATCAGTCAGGATCGCATTGACGATCCGCTGCCGCTAAATCATATCATGACACCGCACCCTGGTGAGGCTGCACGCCTGCTCAACTGTAGCGTAACGGATATTCAGGAAGCACGCGATCAAGCCTGCCTCGAGCTTTTGGAGAAATTTGGTGGCGTGATTATCCTCAAGGGGGCCGGCACGCTCATTGCGTCACGCCAGAGTGGCCGAGTCCAGCTGGATATCTGCAAGCATGGCAACCCTGGTATGAGCTCCGGCGGTATGGGAGATTTATTGAGCGGCGTCCTTGGTGGCCTGCTTGCACAGGGTTTTTCGCTGATCGACAGCGCTCGTCTTGGCGTCTGCATCCATAGCCTGAGTGCCGATCTCGAAGCAGAAATCAATGGCGAACGTGGCATACTAGCCAGCGATCTTTTGTCGCATATTCATCGACTGGTAAACGACCGGTGAACGAGCGATACCTGTCGGATGAGGCCTCAACAGAAGCATTTGGCGCCACAATTGCCAAGGTCGTGGAAAATCATGGCCTAATCACGCTCAGCGGCCAGCTTGGAGCCGGCAAAACCACGCTAGTGAGAGGCTTCATGCAGGCACTTGGCCACAAGGGCGCTGTGAAGAGCCCAACCTACACCCTGGTTGAGCCCTATGAGCTGGGTAAACGACACATCATGCACTTCGACCTCTACCGCCTAAGCGATCCGGAAGAGCTGGAATTCCTGGGGTTTCGTGACTATCTGGATGCAAATACCCTGTGTTTGATCGAATGGCCGGAAAAAGGAGAGTCCTTTCTACCTCTTGCTGATTTGAGCCTACAATTAAACTTGTCTTCCCCAGGTAGAAAAATCAGCTGGCAATCAAACAGCCCCTACGGCGACAAATTGGCGAAAAAGCTGGACGACTAAAACATGAGTTAATCTAGAAAATTACTAGATTATCCCTGTAAATATATGTAATCTTTGTATTTATTTTTTTTGAAAGCTGAGAAAGACCGAAGTCATGGGCTTACCTACGCGATTATTTACGTTGCTTTTATGCTTGTTTGTCAGCGCAACGACACAGTCTGCCGTTATTGAAGGCGTGCGCTCCTATCTTGCACCAAATTACACAAGGTTGGTCTTCGATCTGAGTGAGCAGGTCGAACATCAGATTTTCAGCTTAGATAATCCGAGACGACTGGTCATCGACATCAGCAACATCAGTCTGCAGACTAGCCTCGGTTCACTGGATCTAAGCAATACACCAGTCAGTAATATACGTTCAGCAGCCCGCAATGGTACTGATACTCGGGTAGTGCTGGACCTGAATACCGAAGTACAGCCACGATCTTTTTTACTGACAGAGAATGATCAGTACGGTAATCGCCTAGTCATTGACCTCTATGATGAAAATCTCAGCACACCACGCGACCGGGTAGTCACAGCTTCTGCTGAAGACCTGGCGAATGGCCAGCGTGATATCGTAGTCGCCATTTCAGCGGGTCATGGAGGAGAAGACCCTGGTGCCATTGGGGTTGGGGGTGTTCAGGAAAAACGTGTGGTGCTGGCTATCGCGCGGGAAATCGAAAGCATCTTGAAGCAAATCCCCGGCTACCGTCCGGTAATGATCCGAGATGGAGATTATTATGTTGACCTGCGAGGGCGAACCAATATTGCCCACCAGAATAATGCCGACTTTTTTATCGCCATTCATGCCGATGCGTTTACCAGTTCACGTGCGCAGGGAGCAACCGTCTATGCTCTCTCCCAGCGAGGAGCCACCAGTGAACAGGCACGTCGCCTGGCAGAAAAGGAAAATGGTGCTGACCTGATTGGTGGCGTCGGCTCCGTCAGCCTCTCAGACAAGGATGAAATACTGGCATCGGTGCTTCTGGATTTGTCCATGACTGCAAGTATTACTTCCAGCATAGAAGCTGGCAACAAAATCATCAAATCCCTGGGCAATGTCACCCGGATGCGTCGAGCCAATGTGGAACAGGCTGCCTTTGTTGTATTGAAGCAGGCGGATATTCCTTCGCTGCTGATAGAAGCTGGCTACATCACCAACCCGACCGATGCTAGCAACCTGAATTCTGCGAGTTACCAGCGCCAATTTGCCACAGCCGTTGTCCGCGGCATAACTTCTTACTTTTATGAAACGCCACCACGCGGCACTTTGGTTGCCTGGCAAAAGAACAATGATGGTTCGCCCAGCAGCTATGTCGTCAGTCGTGGCGACAATCTCTCGGACATAGCTCAGCGCTTCAATGTATCGCTTAGCGATCTCAAAACAGTCAACAATATCAGTGGCTCAGTGATTTATGTCGGCCAGACACTGAGCATCCCCAATGCCATGTCAATTCCGGTACTAGCGCATGTCTCCTTTCATGAGCATGTCGTCAGTCGCGGCGAGTCGCTTTCGCAAATAGCCGAGGATTACCGGGTATCCATGCAGAGCATCCGTGAAAGCAATCAGCTCAGAAATGACACCATCCGCATTGGACAGGTTCTGCGCATTCCTTCTCGTTAATTCTGTCCATTATCAACGGGCAGCGGCTCCTTGCAATCATACGCAAAGCCACTCAAACTCGGGACTAGGTGTTTAAATAACAGTTTCCTATCTTTTCATGGCACGAATACAACTACTCAGTCAACGACTGAGCAATCAGATTGCTGCCGGCGAAGTCGTTGAGAGACCCGCCTCTGTCGTCAAAGAATTGCTTGAAAACAGCCTTGATGCCGGCGCCAACCGTATCGAGATTGCACTGGAACAGGGTGGCGTAAAACTGATTCGTATCCGTGATGACGGTCAGGGCATATTAAAAGATGATCTACCGCTGGCCCTGAGCCGTCATGCCACCAGCAAAATTAGCGAACTTGAAGACCTGGAACACGTGGCCAGCCTGGGTTTTCGTGGAGAAGCCTTAGCGAGTATCGCTTCAGTTTCACGCCTATTATTAATTTCTCGGGTTGAGTCAGCCAGCGAAGCCTGGAAGGTGGAAACGGAGGGAGCCGATATGGACAGTAAACTAAGCCCTGCTGCCCATCCAGTCGGCACCAACGTTGAAGTCCGTGACCTGTTTTTCAATACACCAGCACGCCGTAAATTTCTTCGCACAGAACAAACCGAATACAAGCGTATCGATGATATTGTCAAACAGCTTGCGCTCAGTCGTTTTGATGTCACCATCAGCCTGCAACACAATCAGCGTCAGATATACAAATTTGAAAAGGCACTGACTGAACAACAACAACAGCGTCGGGTGGCACAGATTTGTGGAAGCAGTTTTGTCGAGAGTGCTGTCTATATCGATATGGATGACAACGGCATGAAATTGTGGGGCTGGGTAAGCCTGCCAACCTTTTCGCGCTCACAGGCAGACATGCAATACTTTTATGTGAACGGACGCAGTATTCGCGATAAAGTCGTTAATCATGCAATAAAGCAGGCCTACCGTGATGTGCTGTTTCATGGTCGGCATCCCGCCTTTGTGCTGTTTCTCGAGCTCGATCCGGCTAATGTCGATGTTAATGTCCACCCAACCAAGCACGAAGTGCGCTTCCGTGAAAGTCGTGAAGTACACGGCTTTTTATTCTCAGTGCTGCATAAGGCCCTGGCTGCTATTCGTCCTCAAGATCGCATGCAAAGTTCAACTTCGGCTGCCCCGACAAAAGACGCTGCTATGCAAGAAGATTTTGCACAACAGCAATCCCGCTTTAATTTTTCAGCACATGAGCGTGGCGATCGTGGCACCTTTTCGCTGACCTTTATACAAGACCAGCTAGCTGCCTATGACAGCTTTCGTCAGGATCCCGATAGAAGTTCACTGCCCCAAAGCCAGGATGATATCCCCCCGCTCGGCTATGCCATTGCCCAACTGCATGGCATCTATATCTTGGCGCAAAATGCACTTGGTCTGGTAATCGTTGATATGCATGCCGCTCATGAACGCATTACCTATGAACACATGAAAAGTGCCAGTGAGCACCAGGGTATCAAGGTACAGCCACTGCTGGTGCCGATCAGTCTTGCCGTCAGTGAACGCGAAGCAAACTTGGCAGAAGAGCATCAGGTGTACCTGCGCGAACTGGGCCTGGAAATCGAGCGCCAGGGACCTGAGACCATTTCACTACGCCAGATTCCTAGTATTCTGGCCAGGGCCAATACTGAACAGTTACTTCGGGATGTGCTCTCTGACTTATTGGAATATGACAGCAGTGATCGCATAGAAGCTCATTATGATGAAATGCTCAGCACCATGGCCTGCCATGCCTCGGTACGTGCCAACCGTCAACTGACCATCGCTGAAATGAATGCTCTGTTAAGAGATATGGAAGCTACCGAACGGAGTGGTCAGTGCAACCACGGCCGCCCCACCTGGGTGCTGCAGAACCTTTCGGAACTAGATAAATTGTTTTTACGCGGGCAGTGATGCGGCTTTTTCAAACTGATAGGATGGGATTGATGTACTCCGAAACCTCGATGTCCTCCCCCCAGTAACGAGACAGTAACACTTTCTGATCTTTGACATTGCCGCTGGTAAAAAAACTGAGCCTCGCGCGCTTGAGATAATCCGAGATGAGACCCTTTTCCAGCAGGCGTCTACGTAACTCCTTGGCAACCGCCATTCCGGTATCAACTATGACAACGTCGGGACCCACTATCTCACGGATGATGTCAACAACCAATGCGTAATGGGTACAGCCTAATACGAGGGTATCGCCCCCCTCCTTGAGAAACTCTTCGGTGTATTCAGTGACCAGCTTGATGATTTCAAGCCGGTCCGGATTCAGCTTTTCAATCTCTCGGACCAGTCCTGGACATGCCCGGGTAATGATCTTCACCTTTTCCCGATACAGAGAATGCAGATTAATGTACTTTTCACTGTCTAGAGTGCCTGTGGTTGCCATCACCCCAATGACACCCGTGCGCGTCAAATCAGAAGCCGGCTTGAGTGCCGGCTCCATACCGATAATGGGTAGATCATAAGCCATTCGCAATTCCTTGATCGCTGCAGCAGTTGCTGTGTTGCAGGCTAGCACCAATGCCTTGATATTCTGCAACTGCAAGAAGCCCATATTTTGAAAACAGCGATGTCGAATATCTTCCTGGCTTTTCTCCCCATAAGGGGCAAACCAAGTGTCCGCTACATAGATAAGCTCTTCATTGGGCATAATCTCACGTATTTTTTTCAATACTGACAGCCCGCCGGCGCCGGAATCTATTACACCTATGGGAGCGTCTGATGTCATATGGACAGTCAACTGAAAAGAAAATAATTGTAACGTATTTCTGCAATAGTGAGGTGCTGTTCATGCTAATTACTTAGAGCATTTAAAGAGCAACTCATCATTCGGAGGACAGGCTATAATGTCTGAAAAGATCAGTAATACGGCAAGCGGCTATCGCTGCAAAAAGAATGAGCCTCTCAATGCTTGCCGAGAAATAAAGTGAACCTGGCATTAATAAAGTAATGAATATGAATAAAGCCAAACGTCCTCCTGTCTATTGCCTGATGGGCCCAACTGCATCCGGCAAAACACAACTTGCGATTGAGCTGGTGCAACGCGGCCCCTTCGAAATTGTCAGTGTCGATTCCGCACAGGTTTACCGGGGTCTTGATATTGGCTCTGGCAAGCCTGATGCCGCAACTCTAGCTATCGCCCCTCACCGGCTTATCGATATCCGTGACCCTGCCGAGAGTTATTCTGCAGCCGAATTCCGTCAAGATGCTTTGCATGAAATCGCCGAGATTCACTCAAGAAACCGGGTCCCCCTATTGGTTGGCGGCACCATGATGTACTTCAAAGCTCTGCGTGATGGACTGGCGCCAATGCCCGCAGCCGATGAGGAGGTACGTGAAAATATCCTGGCGCTCGCCAAGCAGGAAGGCTGGCAAGCGGTACATCAACGACTGGCAGAGGTAGATCCTTTATCAGCACAACGTATCCATCCTAATGACCCACAGCGCTTACAACGCGCTCTGGAAGTCTTTGAGATCAGCGGCAAGCCCTTAAGTGCCTTTCATGCCAAGGATAGAGGGCAAGCATCTCTACCTTTCACATTGATATTCCTTGCCATTTTCCCAGAGGAGCGCGCATTGCTGCATGAACGAATTACCACCCGGCTCAGTGAGATGTTGGCAAATGGCTTTGTGAATGAGGTTAAAAGTCTTTATATGCGAGGCGACTTGAACCCAAGCCTGCCGGCACTCCGTTCGGTAGGCTATCGCCAAATCTGGGATTATCTTGACGGCGCTGGTGACTATGAAAAAATGCAGCACCGGGCACTGGTTGCTACCCGGCAGTTGGCTAAGCGACAACTAACCTGGCTGCGTAGCTGGCCCGATTTAGTGGTACTAGATAGCGAAATGCCAAAAATTTTAAGCCATTGCTTGAATTTGATGAAGACTGACCTCACTTAAAGTAATAGTTGCTTAAGCCAAAGTTTTATAATGGCTACCAAGTATTTAAGAACCGATATATCTGCTTAAGAATAGGAGACCCAACATGTCAAAAGGGCAATCCCTACAGGACCCTTTTTTAAATACCCTACGCAAGGAGAAGGTACCTGTGGCCATCTACCTGGTCAGTGGTATTAAACTTCAAGGCCAGATCGAATCTTTCGATCAGTTCGTAATAGTTTTGAAAAATACTGTCAATCAAATGGTCTACAAACATGCCATTTCCACGGTCGTGCCAAACCGCCCTATTCGCATCGCCATGCAGGAAGTTTCTGATTCAGGAAATATTGACTTGGGCAACAGTATTTAAGCCAACTTGAAACCCTATGTTCTTTGAACGCCCAGATAGTGGCGAGCTTGCGATTTTGGTCCACCTGGATTTTTATTCTGATAAAAATGCAAGTGATCCTAGAGAATTTGAAGAACTGGTCATCTCAGCAGGCGCATGCCCGGTTGCCATGGTCGGGGGGTCTCCAAATCAAATCAACCCGCGCTTCTTTGTTGGTATCGGCAAGCTCGAAGAAATAAAAAGCTTAGTGATATCGCATAAAGCAGAGCTGGTGCTTTTCAATCACGCGCTGAGCCCTAGTCAGGAGCGCAATCTAGAAAAAGCGATGCGCTGCCGCGTGTTAGATCGTACCGGTCTGATCCTAGACATTTTCGCGCAGCGTGCCCGCTCCTATGAAGGCAAATTGCAGGTAGAACTGGCACAATTGCAGCATACCCGCACCCGGCTGATCAGGGGATGGACCCACCTTGACCGTCAAAAAGGCGGTATCGGTCTCAGAGGTGTTGGTGAAACCCAGCTGGAAATTGACCAACGCCTGATTGGAGAGCGTATCAAGTCTATCAACAAAAGCCTTGATAAAGTGCGTCGACAACGTGAACAGGGACGTAAGGCGCGCAAACGTGCTGAAGTTCCGACGGTCTCATTGGTCGGATATACAAACGCCGGGAAGTCATCTCTATTCAATCGACTGACTGATGAAAATATATATGCTGCAGATCAGCTTTTCGCCACTTTGGACTCGACTCTACGTAAAATCCAGTTACCAGATATGGGCGTTGCGATTCTGGCAGATACCGTTGGCTTTATCCGTGATCTCCCCCATCAGCTGGTGGATGCTTTTCGTGCTACGTTGGAAGAAACAACCCAGGCTAGCCTTCTACTGCATGTGGTGGATTGCCACAATGAGCAGCGATTCCTTCTGCAAAAGGAAGTTGAGCATGTTTTGCATGAAATCGGCGCCAGTGAGATTCCTGTCCTGCTAGTTTATAACAAGGCAGACCTGCTTGGACAGAACATCCCGCCTCTTGAGCGCGATGAGCAGGGCCGTCCCTGGAGAGTCTGGGTCTCGGCTCTAACGGGTGCCGGCGAGGAAAATCTCTTGCAGGCAGTGAGTGAACTACTAGGCGAGGACTTTATTGAACCGGAACTGCACCTGCCGCCGCAAAAGGGTCGCCTGAGGGCCAGGCTTTACCGCCAGGGTGCCGTCAAACATGAAAAACTGGATGAGCAGGGACACATGTGCCTGTCACTACGCCTGCCGAAACAGGATTTTGAGCGACTGCTCAAGGAAGAAGGGCTGGATACACAGGTTTATATACCTTGATGCCGCTTCGCACTCCACGTGGCTAGCAGAGGCTGCCGGAAACTGTGTAAAAAGCCCCAAATATTCGATAGAATGATTGTTGTTTGCGAATAACAATTTGATACATCAGTGGAGAAATCATGGCCTGGAACGAGCCCGAAGATAACAAGGGCAAGAAACCTGATAGCGAAGATCCCTGGAATTCATACCGCCCGAGAGGCGGCGGCAATGACCAAGGCCCACCTGATCTGGATGAAATCATTGCGTCCCTAAGCAAGCGCTTTTCCGCTTTTCTTGGTGGAAAAAGGAGCGGAGGTGGCAGCAGTGGTGGCAGCAATTCCGTTTCTGGCGGTCTGGTGCTAGGGATCATCACCATCATGGCAATCCTCTGGGTCGGAATGGGATTTTACACCGTGGATGAGCAGGAACGAGGAGTTGTGTTGCGTTTTGGCCGTGCATTGGAGGGTGTGGTTCTGCCGGGCCTGCACTGGAACCCCTGGCTGGTCGATGAAGTCAACAAAATCAATGTCACGCGTGTCTATGATGAATCTTTCAGCAACTCCATGCTGACAGAGGATGACAATATCGTTGATGTCTCTATGACTGTGCAGTATCAGGTTACCGATGCACGTTCATACTATCTAAACGTGCGTGATCCGGTCGTCAGTCTGCAGATGGCCGCCGAGTCAGCCATTCGTCATGAAATTGGTAGTTCGGAAATGGAGGCGGCAACGACCTCTGCCCGTGAGCAGATTGCCGTCGATGTCAAAATCCGCCTGCAAAGCTACATGGATCTTTACCAAACCGGAATCACTGTTTCCGAGGTTAACCTCGATCAGGCTCAGCAACCCGCACCCGTTCGTGCCGCTTATGATGATGTCATCAAGGCTGGCGTCGATCAGGTTGCTTTCCAGAATGAGGCTAATGCCTATGCCAATCAGGTCATTCCAGAAGCTCGGGGCCTAGCTCGACGGGTTATCGAGGAAGCCAATGGTTATCGAGACCAGGTGATTGCCCGCGCCGAGGGGGAAGCCCAGCGGTTTACCCAACTACTGGCGGAATACCAGCGCTCACCCGAAGTTACACGTGAACGCCTTTATCTGGAAACCATGCAGGAAGTACTCGGTAATACCTCAAAAGTACTGATTGCTGTCGAGGGCGGTAATAACATGATGTACCTGCCGCTGGATCAGATGCTCCAACGCTCCGGCAATAATGGACGTGTCAGCATGGAAGCCCTGAGCACCCAGGATCTGCGAAATTTATCAAACCAGGTCATTCAGGACCTCAACCGTCAACCCACTGGCACGAGGACCGGACGCTGATGAAAAACTCCAGTGCTCTGACTCTTGCCACGCTCGCAGTCGCTCTGCTTATCGCATACAACTGCTTGTATGTTGTTCGTGAAGTTGATCGGGCAGTTTTACTGACCTTTGGTGAAGTAACCAATGCCGATATAACCCCTGGTCTGCATTTTAAAATTCCCGGCGTGCACACTGTGCGTATTTTTGATGGTCGTATCCAAACCCTGGATGCCGCCACTCAGAGCTACCTGACTGCCGAGCGTGAATTCCTCGAAGTAGACTCTTATGCGCAATGGCGTATTGCTGAAGTGTCTAACTACTACACACGAACCTCTGGCGATGCCAATATTGCAAATAATCTGCTATCCCAGCGTATCAATACAGGCCTGCGTAACCAGTTTGCCAGCCGCTCTGTCTATGAAGTGGTATCCGGTGAACGTGACTTGCTAATGACAGACCTCACTCGCGACCTGAATCAGATCGTGCTGGCTGAGCTGGGCATTGAAATTGTCGATATCCGGGTTAAACAGATTGACCTACCTGACGAGGTACAGGACTCTGTCTACAATCGCATGAACACCGAGCGCCAGCAAGAAGCATCTGAAGCGCGCTCAACCGGTCGTGAATTGTCTGAGGTTATCCGAGCCGAAGCCGATCGCCAGGCAATAGTTATTGAAGCCAATGCCTACCGCGAATCAGAAATAATTCGTGGTGACGGCGATGCCCAGTCGGCCGCCATTTACGCTAATGCCTTTAGCAATGACCCGGAGTTTTACGAATTTGTTCGCAGTTTAACCGCCTATCGTGAAACCTTTAAGGATAGTGGTGACGTGCTCCTGCTGAGCCCCGACAGCGAGTTTTTCAAATATCTGAACAACAGTGCTGCAGAGTAAGTAAGCCTGATGACTGAAGCCAATCGCTGGTTATTGCCCGATGGGGTGGATGAAATCCTGCCCCCAGCGGCGCATAACTTAGAAATGCTTCGTCGCGATATTCTCGATCTTTACCGTAGCTGGGGCTACGAACTGGTCATCACACCACTGATTGAATTCCTCGATTCCCTCAACATTGTTCCCAGTGATGAACTGCAACTAGAAACCCTCAAGGTTGTTGACCAGCTATCTGGTCGCAGCATGGGTGTACGTGCTGATATTACTTCCCAGGTTGCACGCATTGATGCGCATGTCTTACAGACCGAAGGCCCCAATAGACTCTGCTATGCCGATTCGGTATTGCGCGCACGGCCGAGTGTCATGCTAGGCACACGAAGTCCCTACCGCATCGGTGCCGAGCTTTATGGGCATGCAGGCATCGAGAGCGACATAGAAGTTATCAGTTTGATGCTCGAAACCTTGAAACTGGCTGATGTTAATCATGTACAGCTGGCACTAGGACATGTAGGTATTTATCGCTCACTGATTGAAAATGCTGGACTCGATGAAGAGCTTGAGAAAAAACTATTCAGAGCCCTGCAGAGTAAGTCGGAAAAAGACATCGATGATTTATTGCTTGAGCACAATTCTAATGACGGCTTGCTGACCATGCTCAAAGCCCTGCCCAAACTCAGTGGCGATATCGGCGTACTGAAAGAAGCGGAAAAGGTCTTGAGTAAGGCACCGGGTACCGTTAAGGAAGATATTGCGCAATTACGGCAGCTCAGTGAGGTACTCCAGCTGCGTTATCCAAAACAGTCCTTGTATTTCGACCTTAGCGAACTTCGTGGTTATGAATATCATACTGGTGTTGTTTTTGCGGCTTATACACCTGGATTCGGCACCTCCATTGCCAAGGGTGGCCGCTACGATGGCATAGGTAAAGGCTTTGGACGCTCACGTCCGGCCACCGGCTTCGACAGCGACTTGAAAAACCTGCTGGCTCTGGGTTCACGACAATTTCACAACGTGGAAAAGGTCATGGCACCGGCAGATAGCGATAGTGGATTGCTGTCATTTATCAGCGAGCTGCGCTCTCATGGCTACCATGTACTAAACCACTTGCCCGGCCAAAAAGAAACCGCTCAGGAAATGGGCTGCACGAAGGAAATAGTGAAGCTTGATGGTAATTGGCTACTGAGTCCGCTTTAAGGAAAGTGTACAACTTTATTTTTAAATTTTTTCAGAACTTGAAAGGGCTTAGTGATGGGTAAAAGTGTTGTCATTCTTGGCACACAATGGGGCGATGAAGGTAAGGGTAAAATAGTTGATCTACTGACGGAAAAGGCCTCCATCGTCGTCCGCTTTCAGGGCGGCCATAATGCCGGGCACACTCTGGTGATCAATGGCAAAAAGACTGTCCTGCATCTCCTGCCCTCGGGTATTTTACGTGAGAACGTATGTTGCATTATCGGTAATGGCGTTGTGCTATCACCCGAGGCTCTTCTCAGGGAAATTGATGAGCTCGTTGAAAAAGGTGGCTCTGTAGTCGACAAACTCAATATCAGTTCAGCCTGTCCACTGATTCTTCCCTATCATGTTGCGCTAGATCAGGCACGAGAGCTGAAAAAAGGTCATGCCAAAATCGGCACCACGGGCCGCGGTATCGGGCCGGCCTACGAAGATAAAGTTGCCCGTCGAGGTATCCGGCTGGGCGAATTACTCAATGCCGATCACTTTGCTAGACGCTTGGCCGAAGTTCTCGACTATCATAATTTTGCCTTGCAATCCTATTACGGCGTTGATCCCATCGACTACCAACAAACGCTGGATCAAAGTCTAGCTATGGGTGAACGCATCAGACCCATGGTTGGTGACACCATCGATATTCTTCATACTGCTCGTAAAGCTGGCAAAAATATACTGTTTGAAGGTGCGCAGGGTTCTTTATTGGATATCGATCATGGCACCTATCCCTTTGTGACCTCATCCAATACCACTGCCGGTGGCACTGCTACTGGTAGCGGCTATGGTCCTCTGTATCTAGATTACGTTCTGGGCATCACCAAGGCCTATACCACACGAGTTGGCGCTGGCCCCTTTCCGACTGAGTTGTTTGATGAAGTGGGTGAACAACTATTCAGCAAGGGGCAGGAACGTGGAGCAACCACCGGACGTAACCGTCGCTGCGGTTGGTTCGATGCTGCTGCCGTGAAAATGGCTATTCGTATCAATTCCGTCTCAGGCATTTGCCTGACCAAGCTGGACGTACTCGATGGACTAGAAACAGTAAAAGTGTGTACCGGCTATAAAGGTGTCGATGGCTCATCCATGGCCTGTCTGACCAGCTTTGACCAGTATGACCATCTAGAGCCAATTTATGAGGAATTACCCGGCTGGTCAGAGTCTACCTTTGGCGTTAAAACGCTGGACGAGCTGCCGGAAAATGCCCGCGCCTATATCCGCTTTATCGAAGAAAAAATAGAAGCACCTGTCGATATCATTTCTACCGGCCCGGATCGCGAAGAAACTATTATTCTCAAGCATCCATTTGCCTAAGAAATTTTTTCCGCCACACAGGCGTCTCGAGACAAAGCCGATAGCAGCTTTTTTCTAAAAAAATAGTATGATCTTTTTTAACCGAGAATTTACTTGTTTTTTCAAGAGTCAAATGGATAAAGTGAATCATACATCTATTCATCCTACTGCCGACATTTCTCATTTGAATTTCAACATTTACACACCCGAGAGTTTTTGCCACCATTATGCTTAATTATGAAAACTTTAATCCTGCTAGTGACACTGTCTCTTTCTCCTTGGGTTCTAGCTGACCAGAATGACCCACGTTTGCCTGATCTGTTTTCACAACTGACCATGGCTATCAGTGAGCAGGATGCCACCCAGTTTGAAATACGAATTTGGGATATCTGGGCCGAGCATGCCGACCCGACAATAAACAATATGATGTTCCATGCCATGGATGAAATGGGGGGTAACCAACTGGCTATGGCGCTTCAATCCTTCAGCACGATCATCGAGCTGGATCCGGAATTTGCCGAAGCCTGGAACATGCGCGCCACAACCCATTTCCTACTTGGCAATTATCGCCAATCACTCAGTGATATCCTAAAGACACTGGAACTCGAACCGCACCATTTTGGAGCCCTGTCCGGACTGGGCATGGTCTATGTTGAACTCGGTCAATATCTCGATGCTCAAAATGCGCTGACCCAGGCACTGCAAATTCACCCCTTTCTGGATGGGGCCCAGTCCAACCTAGACGCACTTGACCGCTTTTTTAACGATACCGCGATTTAATCTGGTCTGGTTCGAAGCCGAACCGTTCTTGCTTAAAGCTGTTTATCAAGAATGCTTGCTGATGCCAATCGGCCTGACATGACACAACCACCCAGGAAAGTGCCTTCCAGTGATCTGAGTCCATGTATACCGCCACCGCCATAACCGGCAGCTTCACCGACAGCATAAAGACCGGGAATCGGTTCACCTGCTAGCGATAGCACTCGTGATGACAGATCCGTTTGGATCCCGCCCAGTGTTTTTCGTGTCAGAATATGCTGCTTGATGGCAATCAGTGGATAAGCGGAAGGATCGTCAATTTTCTGGTCCTTGCAGGTTCGTAAACGATCCAGCATATATTCACGAATGTGTCGGATCAGTTGACGCTGCTTATCAAAGGGGCCACTGGGATCTGCTGACTCATCGTAAGTTTTAATCCCCTCGACTATAGCCTGCCGATCCAGGGTAACACCCTCCGAATTGTCCTGCATTTTATCGATCATTTCGTCGATCGAATTTGCCACCAGAAAGTCGTCACAATTTTTCAACATATTATCGACCAGCCCTTTCACACCAAAGAAAATGCCTCTTAAGAAATGGAAGACTTTTTTATCACGCAAGGCTGCATTATATTCAGAGCCGGAAATGGCAAACTCACGGATTGCAATTTTCATATTGAGGATCTGCCAGGAATATTTGTGCTCCTGTCGACACACATTTTCGACGATACGTCGTGTGTCAAAACCACCGACAAGAGGCTCAGCAAAACGCCTGCCCTGACTGTTGAGCCAGAGTGAGGTTTTCGAAGATATGATGCTCAGCCCATGGTCAGGCAGGCTGGGTTTCGGATGCTGTATGCCTCCGGCATACAACCAATGTTTGTCCATGTGCGTGAGTCTGGCTCCAGCATCACGTGCCGCGTCATGCAGCAGGCCATCCGCATAACGATGAGAGCCGTTAAGAATTATCTTGGGTGGCTCGCCCCAAGGCTCATACCAATTGTCACGAATCCGCTCAATGCTGCCGCAGATTCCCCCCGAGGCAATAATCGTATTGTCAGCTTCTACTGTGAAACTTTCGCCATTTTGCTCATTAATACCACGCAAACCCGTGACCCGACCATCATGTTGTTCCAAGTCGGTGACTTTATGCCTGAAGCATATTTGTAGATTTGCAAGATGCCGATGTGACAGCAACCTGGCTATCAGGGCATCGCTAAGCCCCTTTCCGGAACCCCACACAATATGAAATCGTGGGACAGAGTTACCTGGGTTGTCTGCTGAACGGCGCTCTGCCCAGTTCACGACAGGTAAAAACTTTACACCCTGTTTGCGCAGCCACTTATAGCCCAGCTCGGTGCAGTTGTTGACATAAAACTCTGCCCATTGTCGCGGCCAATAATCTGCTTCAGTGAATTGCGCATTCTCTACCCAGTCTTGCAGGGCAAGCTCGACATTGTCCTTCAAACCGGTCCAGCGCTGTTGCGGCGTATTAACAAAAAACATGGCCCCAAAAGAAAGTTTGGCTAGGCCACCAAAATTGTTTTCCTCATCTCTATCCAGCAAAAGTACTTTTTGCTTTGATTCGAGTAGATTCAAGGCAGTCACAATACCTGCTATCCCACCACCGGCAATAACTGTATCGGCTCTATAATACTGTTTACTTTTCAAGTTGATCCTTTGCTAGAGCATATGTTCAGGTCGCCGCATTGTACCTGAAAAGTAGCTGGTATTTTTCTAAAAGTCCCAGCCTGTTGTGAGAATGACAGAGTGAATTCATCAGGGGTTCTGGTAAGCCTGAATGGCATTGCGTATCTGCTGATCCGTTGGAAAACGTTGCTGGGCTTCACGCAATATTGCCAAGGCTTCATCACGCCTGCCCTCTTCGGCCAGAGCTACCGCGTAGACATAGATATACTGCGGGTTGTCCGGAGCCAGCTGCGCTGCCTGCTGAAACAGCGGCAGTGACTCCGGCAGGCGGAATGTCCTGACATACAGCAGGCCAAGAGAGTGATTGGCATCCGCAGAATCCGGATATAGTCGCATTGCCCGGTTCAACAAGGGTTCCGCCAGATCATCACGATCCTGCGCCCGGTAAATATCTGACAGGTTTAGCATAAGCGGTAGATAGTTTGCAGACAGTTGCAGGCCTAGCTCGAGTGTTTGTGTCGCACGGTCAAAATCTCCATATGCGCTATAGAAAAGTCCTAGTTCATTCAGCGACTCCGGCATATCAGCGCTAAATAACAGGCTGCTCTGGTATTCATTCAAAAGTCGCTGGAAATCATTACGCAAATTTGGTGGCACCTGTGCAGGTCGCAGGCCTAGCAGTTGCCGTGCCACATTCAGACGCACGGCCTTGACTGGGTCATTCAGCAGACCCTGCACATATTGCAGCCGCTGTGCCGGACTGACAAAGCCTAGGCCATAGAGAGCATTCATCCGCACAATTGGGTCTTCATCATTCAAGGCCCGTAGCACAACACCGAGATTTCGTTGTGAGGGAAAATTCATGCTACTAATCAGCGCTAGCGCTCGAATCATGGATGCCTGTGTGCCATCTGCCGCCAGAGAAAGCAGTTCAGGTGCCACAGATGCATCTTGCTCGCGAACCCTATGCATGATGCTGGCATGGGCATAAACAGGTTCACTGCGCCCATTACGGTCTTGCATAAAGTCAGCTGCCCACTGAATACTTTCCTCTTTGTGACAGGAATTACAAGCATTGGGAACCCCCAACTGCAGACTGGCCAGTGGATCAGGAATCCGAAAAGAATGATCTCTTCGCACATCTATCCCCATATAGGTCGTCTCTGGCATGTGGCAATTCACACATTGAGCGCCGCTGCTGTCAGGCTCATGAAAAAAATGCGCCTGCGACTGAAAATCTTCTGAGGCATGACATTGCAGACATAAGCCATTACCTTCAATGCGTACCCGATTGCTATGTGGTTCATGGCAGTTACTGCAGGAGACCTGATTCTGATGCATTTTGCTCTGAAGAAAGGAACCCGTGACATAAACCTCGTCCAGTATTTGACCGTCAACATGGTATAAATTTGGCAGCAAGGGGCTCAGGCTGAAGTTATCGAGAAACCTCGCAGCCATATCCTGCTGTTGGATCTCGGCCCTTCGTGAATGGCATGAGGCGCAGACCTCCAGTTGCTGGCTCATGCCAGGACTGCTTTGCTCAGGAATGGGTAACTGACCTGCTACAGGCTCCCAGATTTTTTTGATCTCTACCAGCAAACCAAAATTTTCGAGCTGAGACTCCTCTTGTGCCCAGCTCATATGTTGAGAGCCCGGACCATGGCAGGCTTCGCAGCCAACGTGAGATTCAGCCCATTGTGTATCGTAGGTATTATCAGCGGCATTAAAGTTGCGCTGTAAATCTGTTGTGTGACAAGTGGCACAACGGGAATTCCAGTTCTGGAAAGCTCCGGTCCAATGCAGCATGTTATCGGCACTGATTTCTTGATCAGGATAAAGGTGGTACCAGCGCTGGCCACCTTCCCTTTCTAGCCGATTGTCCCAAGCAATGCTCAAGGCCTGTAGTCGCCCATCGGGAAACTCAAGAAGATACTGCTGTAAAGGTTCAAAGCCAAAAGTATAGGCAATCTTGAATTCCTGCAAGTCTCCCTCAGCATTATCAGTCTCTACGTAATAATCGCTATCGCGGGTATAAAAGCGGGTCTTAGTACCAAAGTAGTCAAAGCTGGCATCATTGAAATCGCCCAGTACGGTACTGGCATTGGCTGGCAGCATGGCCTGGCGATGATGACTGAGCTGCCAGTTATCATAGGCCTCTTTATGGCAGGCGGCACAGGCTTCACTGCCAACAAAATTCTGGGCATGAACCAAGGCGCCCAGGAAAATCAACAAGGGCGCCAAAGATATGTTAAGCATTATTTTTAGCATCTATTTGAAAGACTACTAAGCTAGCCTGCCGCCAACAAGTAAAATATCTGTCCGGGCATGCCTTCCCTTAGCATCGATATTGAGGATCGTTGACCTAACCGGAATTTTTTCGAAACCAGAACAGAGGTAGGAAAGCTGCCAAAATAAATACTGGCAGGCGAAACATAAAAATGAGCAACATTGACAGAGCCAGACTACCCAGTATGCTCAGCATGAAGAGATTTATACCGGCCAGAGTGAATGGCTTGTCATCTGAAACATCCTGTTTTTGCAGCATAGGCTCTCCACAATTCATGCAGTACTTAGCTGCTTCCGGGTATGTAATGTGGCATTTTGAACAAATGGGCATTGTCTACTCTCCTTCTGGAACTATTATAACATCCACGCAAACTGCATGGGCTATGGTAGGCTAGCTGCTAAACAACGGTTAGGACCATGGATCAAGAATTCATTCACATCTCCGGGTTATCCCACAGCTATGAAGAAGCCGGTCGGCGGCATGAAGTGCTTCATGGTCTGGACTTCAGCATGGCCCAGGGAGAGAGTATCGCCTTGCTTGGTCGAAGTGGCTCAGGCAAATCAACTCTGCTCAACCTCATCAGTGGCATTGATACACCAACCTCCGGCCAAGTTATTGTCGACGGCCAGGATCTGAATGCTATGAGCGAGACTGAACGAACCTTGTTTCGCCGCCAGCACATTGGATTTATCTATCAGTTTTTTAATCTGGTGCCGAGCCTGAATGCACAGGAGAATATTGCCTTCAGTCTGGAATTAAATAATTTCGATACCGCTGAGATACATACTCGTGTTCAGAGCATAATGAGGGAGCTTGATATCTTCGATAAGACACAGAGTTACCCTTCTCAGCTTTCAGGGGGAGAGCAGCAGCGTGTCGCGATTGCCCGCGCGCTGATTCACCAACCCCTGCTTATCTTGGCTGACGAACCAACCGGCAACCTGGATGCACAGAGCGGCCAGCTGATACTGAACAAATTACATCAACTGGCTTGCGAACAAAGAAGTACGTTGCTCTTGGTGACACACTCGCTGGAGGTTGCTAAAACTGCGGACCGTATTGTGACGCTGGAAGATGGCATACTTCAGGAACGTAACAGTGACTTTGCCTGGTAATTCTCTACTGCAACTGAGTGCCTGGCGCTATGCACGCCAGCATCCCTGGCAAAGCTGGCTCAGTTTTCTTGGTATTGTGCTGGGTGTCATGATGGTCGTCGCCATAGATCTGACCAACAACAGTGCAACTCGTTCCTTCGCTCTCGCCGTCGAGTCAGTAAATGGCAGTATCACCCATCAGATCGTCGGTAGCGATCAGGGAGTATCAGATGAAATTTATACTCGGTTACGGACGGAACTGGGAATTCGACGTTCGGCACCGGTTATCTCTGGCACACTCGAGATCGACGAGCAGGCATTTACACTTCTGGGGCAGGATCTGTTCAGTGAATTAAGTCTGCAACGGCAGCGTGCGGGTTTTAGCACAACAGGTATGGCATTTGATCCAGCCGCATTTGATGTGCTCTCAACTGACAACACGGTTATGATGAGTCAAAGTGCGGCAGCGCAGGTTGGATTTTCACTTGAGGATGAACTGCAGGCGACCCGACAGACTTCTCCACTGGGGGGCAGCTCGAGGATCGCGCTAAAATTGGTGGCGACCCTGGCCAGTTCCGATCCTGTTCCCACCGAAGGGATTCTGTATACAGATATTGCCGTGGCACAGCGTGTAATGCAGCGTGAGGGTTATCTTGACAGCATTGATCTGATTCTTGATGAACAAACCAGCAGGCTGGTGGAAAACTGGCTGCCGGCAGGCCTCAGTCTAGTCAATGTCCAGACCCGTAATGATGCTCTGTCGCAAATGACTTCAGCCTTTCACATCAACCTGCTGGCTATGAGCTTGCTTTCCCTACTCGTCGCGGCACTGCTCATTTACAACACAGTGACACTGTCAGTACTGCGGCGGGAAAAGACTCTTGGCATCTTTCGGGCACTGGGGGTTTCTCGACCAGAAATCTATAAACTGGTGCTGGGAGAAGCGGCCATCTATGGTGCCATTGCCAGCGCCTCTGGCGTACTGCTGGGCTATCTGCTGGGAATGGCGCTACTGGATTTAGTGACGGCTGCCATTCCTGATCTAAATTATCGGCTAAATGTCACCAGTTTTATAGTGACACCTGGTTCTTTATTTCTTGGCTTTTTTTTGGGTCTGGGGATTACCCTGCTGTCAGCTGCTTTGCCAGCTTGGCGGGCTGCACAGGCCAAACCCATTACCCTGCAGCAGCGTGCCAAGCATGACTACCATTGGCAAACTTATCTACCCTTATTGAGCTATGGTGCCCTTGCCCTGCTCATCAGCGGCCAGCTTCTGTTACGAAGCGGCTGGTGGGGGCTTGTTGGCGGTTTTCTGGCGCTCACCTTGTTTATTGCCGGCTTCTGTCTGCTAGTTCCGGTGCTGATGTCCTGGTGCCTGAAATTATTACTAAGGATTTTGGAGGGCAGGCTTAAATTACCCGGCAGGATGAGCCTGCGTAATATACATAACTCGCTTCATCGCTGCGGACTTGCAGTTGCTGCTCTGTCAGTTGCCATTGCCGTCACGGTTGGTGTTGGTGTAATGGTAGACAGCTTTCGCAATACGGTCATTATATGGCTGGACCAGAGTTTTCGGGGAGATATCGAAATTACTGGCGCAAATCTGGATCAGGACTTCCAGGATCGCTTGGCCAGCCTACCCCAGTTGAGAGCCATGTCGGGTTCAATTATCACTTCCGTAGAAAGCAGTCTGGGACAGGCCCGGTTGCATGCCAGTGAGTTGCCGGCCGAACAGAATTATTACCTGAAGCAGATTAGTGAGTTAGACATTGTCAGATTCAATGCGGGGGAAGGCCTGTTGATTTCCGAACCACTAGCCTGGCTTAACGACGTCGAGGTAGGGGATAGCATTAGTCTTTCAACCGGCCGTGGTTCCGAGTCATTTCCGGTGCTCGGCATATTTTATGATTACACCCCCAGTCAGGGCATGATAGGTATTCACCAGAACCTCTACCGTCAATGGTGGAATCCACGCAACCCGGATCGGATTACATTGTTCAGTGATGCCCCGCCGGACAGCCTGCTCAATGAGCTTGAAACTCTGCTTGGCGACCGCCAGGATTTTGCCATCTTCCCCAATCAGGCTATCCGGGACCTGACATTGTCAATCTTTGACCGAACATTTGCCATCACGCAGGTCCTGCGCATCCTTGCCATTATCATTGCCTTTATAGGGATATTCAGTGCCCTGATGGCGCTGCTACTAGAACGGGCGCGCGAATTCGCCACTATGCGTGCCTGCGGCATGACACCGGGACAGATTGTCCGCCTGATACTCAGCCAGACAGCAGTAATGGGTCTCTTAGCTGGTTTGATGGCTCTGCCACTGGGACTCTTGATGTCGAACGTACTGATTGATGTGATAAACCAGCGCTCCTTCGGCTGGAGCATGCAGCATTTCATACCTTTACGGGTGCTGCTGGAGGCAGTAATGTTGGCCTGCATTGCTGCTCTGCTGGCAGGGCTTTACCCGGCATCAAAAAGTGCCAATATCAAGCCATCACTGGCACTGAGGGAAGAATGATGCGAGTGATACCAGCCCTTTTGTTGATACTGACTGCCTGTTCTCCGCCACCCCAGAGTATTCCCACTGCCCGCTTCAATCTGGATATCGCCAGTACACTTGGGGGTGACAAAACTCAGGGCTACTTGCGTGCAGAGCAGGCTCGTAGCTTCAGTTTTCCCGAGGATCATGGCTTACACCCGGGTTATCGCAACGAGTGGTGGTATCTGACCGGCAATCTACAAAGTGCGGATGGCCATCATTTTGGCTATCAGCTGACTTTTTTTAGCACTGCTTTGAGCGGTGAAACCTTCAATGGCACAGGCTGGCAAAGTCCACGTATCTGGATGGCACATGCGGCCCTCAGCGACGTCAACGCGCAGTCCCACATTGCGCTTGAGCGCTTTGCCCGGGAAAACCCCGGTCTAGCCGGTGCACAAAGCAATCCCTTCCGAGTCTGGCTGGAAAACTGGTCGCTGCATTCATCCGATATCGGGGGAGAGTTTTTCCCCTGGTCTTTGCAAATTGACGATGAAGCATTTTCTCTCTCTTTGACCCTGAACCCCTTAAAAGCACCAGTATTGCAGGGTGATGCTGGGCTCAGTCAGAAAAGCCCGCAAGTGGGAAATGCTTCCTATTATTACAGCCTAACCAGGCTGGCCAGCAGCGGTATAGTGCAAATTGGAGGAACGACCTATACTGTCAGTGGGCAGAGCTGGCTTGATCGTGAATGGAGCACTTCTGCACTGTCAGCTGATCAGAGCGGCTGGGACTGGTTCTCCCTGCAGTTCGACGATGGGCAGGAACTTATGTATTACCGCTTGCGGGATCAGAATGGCAATGCCCACCCCAACAGTGACGGTAACTGGACCGATCAGGAGGCTCAGCAAAGGCGTATTCTCCCGGGAGAGATCGAGCTGGAGGAAATGACAAGCTGGCGCGCCCCTAATGGGGTCGACTACACCACCGAGTGGCAACTTGAATATGCCGGTCAGCGCTGGGTTATCCGTGCCCTGCTGGAAGACCAGTTTATGGACCTGAGTGTTGCCTACTGGGAGGGCGCAGTAGAAATCCTGGATCCGGTCACCCGTGCCAGAATGGGACAGGGTTACCTCGAAATGGTTCGCAGCCTCTAGTCTGTCAGCCGAACCAAGGAGCAAACAAAAGTGATTCTCATTTCATCATTCGGTAAAATCCACACTTTTTACAGATTTTCCCAGTAGAATTGCAGACTTACTCGCGATCCAAAACACTTACAAGGACAGAAAAGTTCCATGAAATTACCGCTAAGGCTTGGGCTCGCATTGTCCGTTTCGCTTGCTGTGAATGCGCAGGCCCAGACCAACAACCCGGAAAATCTCAAAGAATTTCGTGCCACGAGAGTGGATACACCGCCAGTGCTGGATGGCCGTCTGGATGATGAAGTCTGGCAACGGTCCGATGTCATCGATGACTTTCATCAAATCCGACCCGGTGATGGCACCGAGCCTTCCGAGAAGACCCAAGTCTATATGGTCTATACCGAGGATGCGCTCTACATCGGTGCCCGAATGTATGATTCAAATCCAGAACTGATAGCGGCGCCGGTAATTCGACATAATCAAGGCCTGCCAGGTGATGATCGCTTGGTGATCATTCTCGATCCGTTCAATACACGTCGTGTGGGTTATCGCTTTGAAACCAACCTCAATGCGGTTCGCCATGACGCCCTTTACCAGAACATCACCTCTTTCACAGGCGACTGGGTGGCGATCTGGGATGTGGCAGCTGACACCTTCGAAGAAGGCTGGATCGCGGAAGTTGAAATTCCATTTAAAACTCTGCCCTTCGACCCGGGTATTGATACCTGGGGTTTTAACTTCGGCCGTGGTATCCGTCGACGTGGTGAAGAAATGGCCTGGGTGAGTTATAACCGCAGCTATAACCCCAGTATTGTCGGTCTGGCGACAGGACTGGAGGGTATGAATCAGGGTGTTGGTTTAGATGTTGTCCCCACCTTCACCATGAATGAGCGACGTACATTTAACCCCGGCGACAAGGAAAGCGATTTTGACCCTTCACTGGATGTGTTCTATCGGCTGACACCTTCATTGAATGCGGCGCTGACCGTTAATACCGATTTTTCTGCGGCCGATGTTGATAACCGCCAGGTTAACCTAACTCGCTTCAATTTATTTTTCCCAGAGCGTCGCGACTTCTTCCTCAACGATTCCGACCTGTTTCAATTTGGCAATATCAGTAATACTGGATCCCAAAATCAGGCCGGTTCCCGTGGTGCCCGCGAAAATGCCCGCCCCTATTTCTCCAGAACAATCGGCATCGGCTCCAGAGGTGAAGAGGTTGACTTGAATTATGGCGGCAGAATTAGTGGTCGTGTCGGGCGCTGGAATATCGGTACTCTTGCCGTGCGTCAGGATGCATCAAACAACGTGGATAGCTCCGACCTGTTTGTCGGTCGTATCTCAGCGAATGTGCTGGATGAGTCAACCCTTGGGTTTATAGTGACTGATGGTGATCCTCAATCCAATCTGGACAATACCGTCTATGGGGCAGATTTCAGATACCTCAACACTCAACTCGCCAGCGGCCGTCAGGTTGAAGGCAATGTCTGGTATCAGCAGTCTGATACTCCCGGCCTGGAGGGTGATAATGCTTCCTGGGGTGTAAACATATCTTCTCCCAACAACAGCGGTCTGCGCGGTGAAATCGGCATCAAGGAAGTCCAGAAAAATTTCAACCCCGCTCTGGGTTTCGTCAATCGCAGCAATGTCAGGGATTATTCTGGCAGAGTTGGCTATACCCATTTTTATGGGAGCGAACTGTTTCAACAGTCCTACAGCGGTCTGGATGTCTTTAGGGGCGAGATTATTGATGGCGGCTTGCAAAGCGAGGTCCTTAAATTCCGTTTCTTGGAAATGGAAACCAACTCCAGAGACTCGTTTGACCTGGGTTACACACGCTATAAAGAAGTGGTTCGTGCACCTTTCACAATTTATTCCGAACCCAGTCGTTCAGTTGCGATTCCTGTTGGTGATTATTCTTACCAGACTTATGATTTCAGTCTTGGGACGGGAAACCAGCGAGAGTTTTCCGCCAGCTTGAGATCTGAATTTGGCGATTTTTATGATGGCGATCAACTCGGGATCTTTACTTCTTTTAACTGGAACCAGTCTAAATATTTTGCCATGGAGCTGAATTACGATTGGACCGACATCAGCCTGCCCCAAGGAGAGTTCATTGCAAGACTAACCAGCTTGAATACGCAGGTAGCATTTACCACCAATTTATACTGGATTAGTCTTCTACAGTACGACAATATCTCGGAAAATATGGGACTCAATACACGATTGCAGTGGATTCCAGAAGCAGGCCAGGAAGCCCTGATTGTTTTGAATTACAACATGCAGGACAGAGATAAAGACAACACTTTTCATACTGCGCTGTCCGACCTCAGTGTCCGGTTCAGATATACTTTCCGGTATTAAGTCTGCTCTATATCAGAAGCTGGAAAAAACCTGACACTATAAATCGTTTACAGGGTGGCAATTAGATAGGCAAGTGTCGAGATGACAGTGCCAATCACGGAATACTTGAGAACTTTTCTAAAGCGGAACTTGTTCGGCAAGAGTAGAACAAATCCAGCCAGTGAAAAAATAGTCAGGATAATGGCGCTGATATCGATCAGGGCATTCCATACAATATGGGTATAACGTCCCTTGTGAAGATCGTTTAGCACAGCAACCAGGCCATAATCTGTGTTTTCTACATAGACCTCGTTGAAGTCATGATCAAACTCAACGAGAGCGATACGCCCCGGCGCATCGTAGTTGATGGTCATAAAAGGATCATCATAAGTAATAGTGGCAAATTCAAGGCGAATATTAAATTCCGCTTTGAGGTAGGCAGACAGTTCGGTAGATTCGGCGATCATGCCTTCATCATTGCGCGGTAGTTCAGGCAGCGACTCGATGGTACGGCTCTCGTTGACAGGTTCGCTCGTCATGAGTTCGGCATGATTGAGTGTGATGCCGGTAATTGAAAAGAAAACTAGAACAATGAGTAGCGCGATTGACAGGTAAACATGAATGGTTCGTGACCAGTTCACGAGAGTACGGTTTATTGCCATAATGACGTCTGCTTATTTCAGCTATCTAACTTTTAATGTAACGGTCCATGAAGAGCATGCAAAAGAATAATTACTGTTCCTCTATTCTCCACCACTTCCTCAGCGAAAGGCTATGCCAAGGATTATCCAGCATTTTATTGCTGACTGCATCCCTTGTGCCCGTTCTGGCAAGTGCCCAGGACCTCAGCCGTCATTATGAAGAGGTGCTGGGGACTTCTCTGGATATCAGCATCTATGTTAATGACCAGAGCAATGCCGAAGCTGCCATCGATGCGGCAGTTGCTGAAATTGCAAGGTTAGAGCAGGCACTAAGTACCTATCGGGAAGACAGTGAACTCATGCAGTTAAACCTTTCACGCAGTTCGGATTCAGCTTCACAAGCCCTGCTAGATGTCCTTGCCTCCTGTGAAGAATGGATTGATCGCAGTCAGGGGACGTTTTCCTGCCGACTAGGTCAGGTTATTGACTTTTGGGATGCCGCCGAAGAAGCCCAGCAGGTTCCCACCCGCAATGATGCCTTGGCTGTTGCCCGGGCTGCACGAATAGGCGAGATCAGTATTGACGCTAACAGTATTAGACTGGATGAAGGCATTGATGTTGAGCCTTCAGGTCTGGCCAAGGGCTACATCATTGATAAAGGTATGGAGGTATTGCGACGGGAATTACCCGAGGCTGCCGCCATTAAACTGGACATTGGTGGTGATTCTGTCTACTGGGGAACACCGCCTGGAGAGGATGGTTGGGATGTCATGGTTGCCGATCCTAAATCGGTCTCAGATAATGACAATTTTATCAGCTCACTATCGCTGAACTCCAAGGCGATTGCCACTAGTGGCCATGACAGTCGAACCCGTCAGATCCTGATGCGTGAATTCAGTCATATCATAATCCCGCAAAGCGGATGGCCTGTCTTCAATGGCATCTATACTGTGGTCATTGCCGATGACGCGATAACAGCAGATGCGGTTGCAACCAGTTTGTCAGTCCTGAACACTCAGGATGCACTGACCCTTGTAGAATCGCTGCCTGGTATTGAAGCCCTGATGATTGATAAAAGCGGCTCACAGGTGATTTCTTCTGGCTGGAACCAGTACCTAAGTGAAGAACTGCAGCAGCTTAACAATGCTAATTTCAACCTGACTCTCGACTACTCCGTCCCATCCCGCGAAGGCAATGGCACCTACCACCGCCCCTACGTGGCCATCTGGATTAGCGACATCGACGAAGTAGCCATCAAGAACCTGTTGCTGCTGGGAACTGAAGAGCGCTGGGCCGGCACTAACTCACGCTGGTGGAGGCGTGCCGGACGACGCTCAACGCTAGAAAAAAACAATGTCACCCGACCTACCCGTGCTCCAGGGGAATATACCCTGACCTGGGATGGTCGTGACGACAATGGCAATCTTCTGCAACCGGGAACTTATCTCTTGCATGTCGAAGCATCACGCGAGGATGGCGGACATAATCACCGCAGTGTCGAGTTTACTATGAGCGAAGGTAGCCAGTCTTTCGAACAGGATCGTTTCGGCGAGGTCGGAGCTTTCAAAGTCAACATTGAAATGAGTCTGCAGGACTAGCCTTTCAGTCTGCAAGCGCTTAAGGTTAAAGTATGGAAATCATCACTGTGTACCTACTCCGCTGCCGGTCTTCCCTCTTAGTTTCCGCGACACTTTTGCTTGCCCTGGTCAATGCACTCAGTGCCCAGGAATTGCGATATTCTAACAAGCCGGTTGTCTATGGCACACAGTGGATGGCTGTTGCTGGCAAGCCTCTGGCAGCTTCGGCAGGCACCATGATGTTTAACAGGGGTGGTAATGCCGTTGATGCTGCTGCAGCCATGCTTGCTGCGTCCGCGACCATGTGGGACACGCTGGGGTGGGGTGGGGAAACCCAGGCGCTGATACATAACCCCCATACCGGTGAGGTTATTGCTCTCAATGCCCTTGGCGTGGCTCCCAGTGGCGCAACATCGGAGTATTTTAATAACTTCAATTATGAGTATCCCCCTGACTATGGCCCGCTGGCAGCAGTGACACCAGGCACCCCCGGTGGACTGATGGTGATGCTCGCAGAATTCGGCACCCTGAGTCTAGCAGAGGTGCTTGGCCCGTCCATTGATATGGCTGCCGGCTACCCCATCGAACGCAGCAAGGCCGAACTCATTGAAAGTGAAAAAAACTTTTTACGCATCTGGCCGGATACAGCACGTGTCATGTTGCCCAATCTTGACCCGAGAAATCCACGTGACTGGGCTGCTCCGAGACCCGGCGAACTGTTCGTTCAAGAAGATTTACGCAATACCCTGTTAAAACTAGTCGAAGCAGAGGCAGCAGCTCTGGCCAGTGGTGCCAGCCGAAAGGAAGCCATCATGGCTGCCTATGACCGATTTTATCGCGGAGATATTGCTGAAGAAATTGTCAGAGCAAGCCAGGTTGCTGGTGGGCTCTTTACTATGGCGGATTTTGATAACTACAAGGTCTATCTGGAAGAACCTGTATCGACCACCTACAAGGATATGACTGTTTACAAACTCGATAGCTGGGTTCAGGGTCCCGTCATGCTGCAAATGCTCAACATGCTGGAAGATATGGATCTCAAAAGCATGGGTTATAACAGCGCTGAATACATTCACACCCTGTATCAGGTCAGCAACCTGGCATTTGCTGATCGAGATTTTTACTATGGGGATCCTTACTTTCCACCTGAAGAACCCCTGGAAGGCTTGTTGTCCAAAGACTATGCCCATGTCCGCGCTAGCCTAATCAATCCGGATCAGAATGAGCCTAATATCGGCCCCGGCGACCCCTATCCCTTTCAGGGTGATAGCAACCCCTATCAGGATATACTGCAGCGCTGGCGACCTAATATTGAGCCTGGCTGGCAGGGAGCATCTATCAATACAGAGCGCGAGGAAAGTAATGGCAATATCGTCAGCATCATGAGCCATGATGAGGGGTTTCATGCTGGTACCACGTCCATTCAAGCCTCTGATGCTGAAGGCTGGATGGTTTCCATGACACCAAGTGGTGCCTGGATGCCAGCTTTTATAGCTGGCTCAACCGGCATGAGCCTTTCACAGCGCATGCAAAGTTTTGAGCTGGATGAGTCGCGAAACCCTTTCAATTTGATGGAAGCTGGCAAACGCCCGCGTGCAACCCTGTCGCCCTCCATAGCTACCCAGAACGGCAAACCCCTGATGGCTTTTTCAGTGCAGGGAGGTGACGGTCAAGACCAGTGGCTTCTGCAGTTTTTCCTCAACATTGTAGAATTTGGGATGGATGTCCAGCAAGCCACTGAAGCGGCCAATATCGAGAGCTATCAAATGCATTCTTCTTTCGGAAAGCATTACAGTCAACCGGGCCGACTAATACTGCGTTCCGATATGGATACACTGGTGCTGCGCCAGCTGATCCGCAAGGGGTACCAGTTAGAGTTCCGGGAAAAAACATCGGGTCCTATCACAGCCATTCTCCTCAACCAGGAGCAAGGTATCATGATGGGCGGTGCCAGCGATTTCGGCGATGACACCGCCATCGGTTTTTAATACTTCCATTTCTATTGAGAAACGCTTATGTCCCCTGATCTTTCCCTTCTGTTTCAGCCCTTTGTCAGTGAAAAACTGAAACTGGATAATCGACTCTTGATGGCTCCCATGACCAGAACCCAGTCACCATTAGGGATTCCGGGGCCTGATGTCGCAGCCTATTATCGACGGCGGGCCGAGGGGGAAATAAGCTTGATCATTACCGAGGGGACATCCATCGGACATCCGGTTGCGAGCGGCGACAGTAGCATTCCCTGCTTTCATGGTGAAAAAGCTCTGGACGCATGGCAGCATGTGGTCAATGAAGTACATGCCGCTGGTGGTAAAATTGCACCCCAGCTCTGGCATCAGGGAGCCATGCGAACCACGCAAAAAGCACTGCACCCTGAACTTTCTTCCATTGGACCCTCCGAGATCAACCCATACGCCGAAGACTCCCCTGTTCGCAGCATGACACAGCAGGATATTGACGAGTGCATCGGCGCTTTTGCCAAGGCTGCCGCAGATGCCAAACGGCTGAAATTTGATGCCCTGGAAATTCATGGCGCCCATGGCTATCTGCCAGATCAGTTTATGTGGCCCAAGCTCAACCAGCGTGATGATGCCTATGGCGGCTCCATCGAGAAGCGCGTGCGCTTTGCAGCCGAAACAGTGAAAGCAGTTCGCCAGGCCGTGGGGCCAGACTATCCAATCATCTATCGTTTTTCGCAATTCAAAATCGCGAACTACGAGGACAAAATCGCCAGCAGCCCTCAGGAGCTGGAAAAGATTCTGTCCCCTCTGGTCGATGCCGGTGTTGATATTTTTCATGCCAGCCAGCGTCGCTTCTGGGATGCCGAATTTGAAGGCTCGCCAATGAACCTGGCAGGCTGGACAAAAAAACTTACTGGCAAACCGGTCATCACAGTGGGAAGTGTAGGACTGGATACCGATTTTATTTCCAGCTTCTCTGGTGAAGATGCCCATAGTGGAGGCCTGGATCAATTGCTGGACCGCCTGTCACATGAGGAGTTTGACCTGGTAGCTGTGGGACGAGCCCTCATAAGTGACTCCCACTGGGCCCAGAAAATTCATCAGCAGCAGGAACGGGACATCATTCCTTTTGCACGAGAAGATCTTAACAGACTAACCTAAGCTTCGACTCAAGCTTATCTCAGCTATTTGCCGTACCGACAACCATGCCGAATCAGCAACCCTCATAAGCTTATTAATTTTTACCTATGTCTTATTGGTTATTAATCATAAAAAAATCCTACTGGTTACCAAGAGGTCTACTCATCACAATTTAAGAAAGAACCCACCAAATATTGTGAAGATTGATCTCAGGCATGGCACCGGCTTTCAATCATCCATATACTTGGTCTCACATTATCAATAACTCTATTCACTATCACGGGAGCACCTATGAAACACAGCACATTCTTAATCAGTCTAATTGCGGTTTCGCTCAGTTCAGCTGTTATGGCACAACAACAGACAGCAGACCCGCTTCGAACTCCCGGTGTTCAGGCTGCCAATGACCCTAATCGTGCTGCTTTTGTTACGGCCAACTGCATAGATCCCTTTATTCCAGAAGCCAGAACGGTTGGTGGAGCCGGTGCACGCCCTCCAGAAACTCCGGTCTCCTATGAGATTCATGGTATTGAGGGCGTAGTGGCCGATGGTGTCCGTTGGCGCAGCCTATGGATTGAAACGGGTAACAATGCCGATAGCCCAATAGGCGTCTCGGATGGCGTAATCGTCGCCCAGAATGACAAAAGCCAGATCCTGAAAGTGCGCGTCGACGGCAAGGTCGAACTCCTGGCCACCGACACCTATACAGGCGGGGCGCTGGCGATGAATCCGGATGGTGAACTTTTTGTCGGGGAACGCGCACTCAACCGCGGTATCTGGCGCGTGGCACCACGTGAACTCTTCGCAAATACCATGAATGATGAACCACTGGAGTGCCTAACGACCGGTGTTCTCAATGACATGGTGCCTGACAGCAAGGGTGGTTTTTACATGACCATGGGCGGCCAGTATTACATCAGCCCCGAAGGTGAGGTCAGCGGACCGTATGGCGTCAATCAGGGAAATGGCCTGGCACTGAGTGCAGATGGCACAACACTTTATGTTACCGGTCGCCTACCTGGCATGGAAGCGCCAGCTAACCTTAGAATTCCGCGAGGAGCCCCTGAACCAACCCGTGGTGTGATTGCCTATGATGTGCAGGCTGACGGCTCATTGAGCAATGAACGACAGTTCGCCTGGGCTGGTGGGGACGGTATGGATATCGACGCCCAAGGAAGGCTCTTTGTCACCGGCGATGGTGGCTGCTGGGTGATAAGCCCCGAAGGCGAACTTATTGGCTTTATTCAGTCCCCACGACGTCTGATCTCTGTTGCATTTGGTGGGCATGATAATAAAACCCTGTTTGGCATCGCCATCCGTGATGTCGAAATTTTCATGATGGATATGCTGACGCCTGGTATGCAGCGCGTCTGGGATTAAGGAATGGTATGCAAACACTGTTTTTTAAAAACGGCGATTACTTGCCCAGTCTCGGGCTGGGTACCTGGCAACTCTCCAAGGAAGATTGCGGGACCATCATTCCGGAAGCACTGAAACATGGTTATCGGCACATTGATTGTGCAGCGATCTACGGTAATGAAAGTGAAATCGGTGATGCCCTGAATGACTGCTTCAACCAAGAACTGTTGGAGCGCGAGGAGCTGTGGATTACCTCGAAATTGTGGAACAACGCTCACATCCCTGAAGATGTCGCACCGGCATTGAAAAAAACATTGAGTGATCTGCAGCTCGACTACCTTGATCTGTATCTCATTCACTGGCCGGTCGTGGTCAAACCCGGTGTTGGTTTCCCACAAAAGGATGATGATTATCTTAGCCTTCGCGAGGTGCCAATCAATGAAACCTGGGAGGCCATGGAAAACTGTGTCGACGCCGGCTTGATTAAACACATCGGTGTGGCCAATTTCAGCGCAACCAAACTGTCCGATCTACTTAGCAACTGCCGTATAAAACCAGAAGTTAATCAGGTGGAGCTGCATCCCCTTCTTCAACAGCCCGAGCTTAAAATGTTTTGTGATGAAAACCTGATTCATTTGACTGCTTACTCCCCTCTAGGTTCAGGTAGAAGACCGGATACCTTCCGCAATGACAAAACCATCGTGGCACCGCTGGAATTATCTGCAATTATCAAAATCGCTGCTGCACATAACTGCACTCCAGCACAGATACTATTGGCCTGGGGTATCCAGAGAGGCACGGCCGTTATTCCCAAAACGGCTAACCTAGCTCGCTTGCAGGAGAATCTGGCAGCGGCCAAGATAAACCTGAGCGAGGAGGAAATGCAGCACATCGCCACCCAGGACAGGCGTTTTCGTCTCCTGGATGGCTCTTTCTGGGGAGGTCCTTATACGCCTTCAAACCTCTGGGATGAGTAAAAGCCGAACGCCCTAAACCAATGATTATAAAAACTATTCAATAAAAGGATGATACACATGACTAAAACTATCCCAATTCATCTGCATGGTGCCCTGCTGAGCATGCTGCTATGTCTTTTCCCTGCTCTGTCCCTGGCGCAACTGGCCCAACCCAATGACAAGGGGGTTTACATGGGCCATCTGCATTACCAGACTTCAGATGTGGAAGCCATGAACGATTTCTGGCTTCGTTTTGGTGCCGAAGCATTCAATAATAACGGTATCGATATGTTCAGTATCCCAGGTGTTTATGTCCTGGTCCGCGAGGGTGAGTCAAGTGCTCCCAGCTCCGAGACCATCATCAACCATGTGGGCTTCAATGTGCCGGATGCCGATGCAGCCTTTGCCCGTCTGCAGGCTGCTGGTGTGGATGTTGAGCGCGGTGGCTTTCCTCAACAGCTGTGGGTAAATACGCCGGATGGTGGGCGCATTGAAATTCTGGCTGATGAAAATCTTGACGTGCCCTTGAAGTTTCATCATATCCATTGGTATATCCCAGACTATGTTGCCATTCAGGCCTGGTATTCCGACATCTTTGATGCGATACCCGGCATGCGCGGGCAATTTCAGGCAGGCGATATCCCCGGAGCCAACCTGACTTATCAGGACGGCCAGGGAGACTTTGGGCCCACCCAGGGAACGGTACTAGACCACATCGGTATTGGGGTCACGGACATTGAAGGCACCATGGCAGATCTTGAAGCCGCGGGAATAGAAGTGGAAGGATATCGAACGCTCCCCAATGGTGTATCAATTGCCTTTTTTACCGATCCCTGGGGTACTTATGTAGAGCTGACGGAAGGAATTTGAGAGCAAGCTGCTTCAGTCCTCTGGTGAAGAGCTTTTCCATTCGCGGCGGTTAATGGCATAAGCATTCAACTTACCCATAAAGGGCAGCAACAAGATACCAGGTAGCCTCGCTACCTGGTTTTCATTCTGATAATCATCAATGCCTATCTGCATGGCTTCGTGCCCATCGCGCGGCTGCGCCATGTAGGTGCCAAACAGTCGGTCCCATAGAGAAAGATTAAAACCAAAATTACTGTTAGCCTCGTCATGGTAAATGGAATGATGCACCCGGTGCATGTCAGGCGTCACAATAAAGAGTCGCAGTAGCCTGTCCAAGGCGCTTGGTAACTTCAGGTTGCTGTGATTGAACATTGCCAGTGCATTGAGCAGGACTTCAAACACAATAACAGCCATAAGCGGCGGGCCGACAAGCGCCACGGCAGTAAACTTGACCAGCATGGACAGCAATATTTCCAGCGGATGAAACCGGATCCCGGTTGTCACATCATAATCCAGGTCGGCATGATGAACGCGGTGAATATGCCAGAACAGCGGTATGGCATGCACCATGACATGCTGCAGGTAAATCACAAAATCCAGTATCACAATACTCGCAATGAGAGCGACCCCTGAGGAAAGCTGATAAAAATTAAAAAGGCCCCAGCCATTGTCATTCACAAAGAGAGTCAGCCCAACCAGAGCTCCCGGAATTAAAAGCCTGAGTATCAATGTATTGAGAACTAGCAGTGTAAGGTTATTTCGCCAGCGCAGAAATTTACTGACTTTCAGCTTCCTCCGGGGAAAGCCAAGTTCGAGCAGGGCCATCAAGAGCAGTATGCCGAAAAAAAATCCCAGCCTAATTGAGGATTCATTATTGATAATGACCGCTTCCACGCGAACGCAATCCTGTGTGACAGTTAAGTGACTATGCTATGCTTTTCCGAGTAGATTACGCAACGCAGAGGTTAGTCCCAATGAGTATCATGCAGGTCTTTGATGAAAAAGGTCAGGCCTTGTCTACCCCCTTGAAAGATGATGAGCAAATCAGTGCCGATCTGGCCAACATTGGCATTAGGCTGGAACATTGGGACACTCCCCGGCAGTTTAAGCATGGTGCAGAGCATGATGACATTCTGGCAGCGTATCAGGATTACATTGAGCAGCTGAATGAGGAATATGGGTTCGAGTTTGTCGATGTTTCCGCCCTGTGGCCTGATCACCCCAAGAAAAAAGAAATACGTCAACAGTTCATATCCGAACATACCCATCTGGATGATGAAGTACGCTTTTTTGTCGATGGTCAGGGGCTGTTCTACTTTCACATCGCCGATAAGGTCTATCTGGTGCTTTGCCAGCAGGGTGACCTGATCTCTGTACCTTCCAAAACCACTCACTGGTTTGATATGGGTAAAAACCCTGACTTCACTCTGATTCGTTTTTTCCCGACTAGGGACGGGTGGGTGGCAGAAAATTCTGGCAGCGATATTGCGACTCGCCTACCTGACATGGACGGGTTTGTTGAATCACTGTAAGCCAAATTAGCAAAAAGGGAGAACACAATGTCGGACAAACCCCTAAATGGCAAAACGGCTCTGGTCAGCGGATCAGCACGCAATATTGGCCGAGCCATAGCGCTTGAATTAGCCGAGGCCGGTGCCAATATTGTCATCAATGCTCTGCAGGATCAGCAAGCTGCCGAAACGGTTGCCGAAGAGGTGCGCGAACGTGGTGCCGATGCCATGGTCCAACTTGCAGACGTCACAGATCGTCCCGCCGTGGAGCAGATGGTCAAAGCCGCCAGAGAAAAATTTGGCGCGCTGGATATTCTGGTTGCCAATGCCTCGGCGCGCGGGCAAATTGATTTTCTGGATATGAGTTATGACGCCTGGCGCCGTACCATCGACATAACTCTCGATGGTACTTTTCATCTGGCGCAATGTACGATCCCGGACATGGTAGACAAGGGCTGGGGGCGCATTATCACGCTGGGCGGCTTTGCCTGGCATCTCGGCTACAAGCGTCGCGCTGCGAATCTGACTGGCAAAGCCGGTGTAGTCGGTTTGACAAGGGCACTTGCCGCGGAATTTGGTGATCGCGGCATTACCGTCAATAATATTTCCCCGGGCATGATAGAGACCGTTCGCCCTGCCTCGGCAGGTGCTATGCCGGATGCCGGCGCCACTCCAGTACCCCGACTGGGAACCCCGGAAGAGATAGCTTCGGCAGCCATGTTTCTTGCTCATCCGAAACAGGCCTTTGTGAATGGCCAGATCATTCATGTTAATGGTGGGCTGTACTACGGAACCTGATGCATAGGTCCTGATGATACTCAGCATTTGTTCTTAATCGATCAGCCTTTGTAAAATCTTGGCTATACCACCCTATCTAGTGTCGGCTAGGTAAACTCACGATAAGCCGATCTTATCTATCTCTTTGCTTAGCTGTAAAAATCATTTGACTGATGGCACAGCAAAGTTATTGAGAGCTTCATCATTGATATGAATGCTCAGGAAAGTATATTATCTGCTTGTTTTTCGTATATATGCTGTTTTACTTACTCTGATGAAAGAAGCTTGTTGTAGCAAGACGTTGCCACGCAAGGTCTTTGAACGGCAACATTCACAAAAAATATCAAACTCGGAAAATATTTGTTACAAAAGTCCTCTGGACTTGAAACAGACACCCAAAAGAATAACCCAGCTAAAGTGACTGAAAAGGTATGTTATGACTACATTTAAACCAAGGGCCCTTGTTGCCTCATTTTTACTATCCGCACTGAGCGTTCCCTTTACCGCTCAGGCCAGTGTTGAAGGCTACTGGCAGCCAATATTTCATGAGGATTTTGAAGAGCGTCTCCCGGGACCAGAGGCTGGGGATTACGCAGGTTTGCCAATCAACGATGCGCTGCGTTTACGAGGTGATACTTGGCAGTCCGGTCTACTGAATGTCCCTGAACATCAATGCAAGCCTCACCCCTCAACTTATGGTTTCCGGGGTATTGGTAACCTGCATTTCCAAGAAATTCTAGATCCCGGCACCCAGGAAATGGTTGCCCTGACCACGCATATTGAGTGGCAGGCACAAAGACGAACCATCTATATGGATGGACGTGAACATCCCGGCGACTTCTACCCACATACCTGGGGAGGCTTCTCTACTGGCCATTTTGAAGGCGATGCACTGGTTGTTCATACCACTCACCTCAAAGCCGGCTGGATCCGCAGAAATGGTATGGCACTAAGTGATGAAGCCACATTGGATGAATATTTCTTCCTGAATGAAGATCAGAGCATCATGACGCATGTGTCAATCGTCAGTGACCCTAACTATTTAACTGAACCTTTCATACGCACCAACGGCTGGAAAAGACTGCATGAAGTCAATATGGGTCCTTACCCCTGCCGACCGGCAATCGAAATTGATCGTGAGGTCGGTGAAATTCCGCACTGGATGATCGACACCGAAGAATCGCAAGCAGGAAGTGTAGAGTTTTCCGAGCGATGGGATATCCCGCTGGAAGCTGCCCGTGGTGGTGCACATACGGCTCTTCCTGAATTTATGGATGCCGTTGCCGAGTAATGTTTTGGAGAACAAAAATGATTAAATCTATGAAAAAGAAACCTAAGGTCTCAAAAAGGCTGGCTAAAAATATGCTGAGAGTAGCAATTATTTCCACAACGCTGATGGGAAGTGCTTTCGCTCAGAACCTTTCTGATGTCGAAGTTAGTTCTTATCACGTCCAGGGCAACGTCTGGGTCTTAACGGGCGCCGGCGGTCATGTGACTGTGCAGATTGGCGATGAGGGTGTACTGGTCGTTGATACACAGTTTGCTGAAACCGCTCCAAAAATCGTGGCGGAAATCGAGAGGCTGGCACCTGGAAAAATTATTCGCTATGTAATTAATACGCATGCTCACGGAGATCATACCGGTGGTAACCAGATTGTCAGAGCGGCAGGTGAAACTATTGTTGCTGGCAATGAAGCTGGAGATGTTGGTGCAACCTTTGAACCGGGTGCTGAGGTTATAGCCCATGAAAATGTCATGCTTTCAATGGCAACGGCCAACCCACCCATTCCTTTCGACGCCTGGCCAACAGAAGTGTATATCGGCAATAAATATGACTTTTACTTCAACAGTGAACCTGTTGAGATACTGTATCAGGGCAGAGCACATACTAATGGAGACAGTATTGTTTTCTTCCGCAAATCCGACGTAATTTCTGCTGGAGATATTTATGTCACCGAAGGTTTTCCATTCATTGATGAAAGTAATTTTGGCCACATTAACGGTATCATTGATGGCCTCAATCAGATTATCGGCATTACCGTTCCTTTGCAGCAGCAGGAAGGCGGAACGATTGTTATCTCCAGCCATGGCCGCCTATCAGACGAGGCAGATGTAGTTGAATATCGCGATATGCTGACGATTATTAGAGATCGTGTGCAATATCTCATAGACCAAGGGATGAGCCTGCAAGAAGTTATCGAAGTCGGACCGGCAAGAGATTATTCCAACCGCTATGGGAGTGGTTTCATATCCACGGACGATTTCATCACTTCTGTCTATAATAATTTGAGCGAGTAGGAGAAAAAGAATGAAATTTAACAGCTTTTTAAAGATCGCTGGATTTTTAGGCGCATCACTATTAACAACATCACTTGCCGCTCAACCTCCAGGAGGCGGTCAGAACCTGGCAGACCTTTCGCCACGCGAGGGAATACCCGGAAACCTAGAAAATATTGAAGGGCAATGGGTTTCTATTGTGAATGAAGATTGGCTCTGGCGTATGCGAGTGCCGGAAAAGGGTGATTTCACCAGCATTCCATATAATGCACGTGCCCGTGAGGTTGGCGAAGCCTGGGACGAATCAATGGCCAACTCTTGTCTGCGTTATGGTGCTGCAGGCATCATGCGCCAGCCCATGCGCATTCGAACTGAGTGGGCATCTGATTCAGTGCTCACACTGGAAACTGATTATGGCCAGCAGACCCGTCGATTCATTTTCAATGAGCCTGCTCCTGCCAACACTGCTAGGAGCCTGCAGGGTTATTCCTTAGCGAGCTGGGAGTACGATATTGCTCCAATAGGGAACTTTGGTGGTTTTGGTGTGGAGGGTCAAAATCCGGATTATGGTTCATTGAAGGTTGAAACCACTCACCTCACCGCCGCCTGGTTACGCACCAATGGCGCTCCGGTCAGTGAGAATGCTACGTTGACTGAATATTTCACTATGTTTCAGGACCCGACCGGTATTGACTGGCTGGTAGCCACCGTCGTGGTACATGATCCGACTTACTTGAATCAGGACTTTATCACCAGTTCACATTTTCGTCGTGAAAGCAATAATAGTGGCTGGGATCCCCGCCCCTGTGGCATGTAATGTTCTATGAAAATCTGCTGGAAAAAAGGCCTCTGTTGAGGCCTTTTTTTTCTGATCAAACAGACTACCTAATGCATATATTTATATGAAAATAAGGACTTCTATATCATGAGTAAACAATCTGAAACCGGCATTAAAAGAATTATTTCAGCATTTTTTTATTCAAAGAATGGAATATTGTCATGCTGGAAAATGGAGGCTGCATTTCGCCAGGAAATTGTTGCTTGTATTTTTTTGGTTCCGCTTGCTATTTTCATTGGAAATGGTGGAGTAGAGAAAGCAATTTTAATCAGTACCTGTTTACTAGTTTTAATAGTGGAAATTCTAAATTCTGCTATTGAGGCTGTTGTGGATAGGATCAGCCCCACTCATCATGATCTGTCTGGTTTGGCTAAAGATCTAGGTTCTGCTGCCGTATTGCTTAGTATTGTTAATCTTCTTGTAGTCTGGTCTTTTATTTTATTGATATAGAAGATAGAGTCCCTCAATTTGAAGCCGATCCCCTTGATCCACAAATTATCGTAATGCTATTACTGCGCTGACCTGCGCCCACCAGGATGCAGAAGTGATTCTCATAGGGACTCTTTGGATCATCCTTGCTTTACAGTGTAATCATACTGCCAATAACCCTCTTTGTGGCCATTCTTCTTGTCACAAAATCAGAAGAATATTTCTTAATTGCTGACCTTTAAAAAATTTGGTGTTTACCAATAAGCGTTTCAAAAAACATTCTAAACGCACTGAAGAAACTATACACAGGGTAGTCGTAGGTGGCGGGTTTATTTTTTTCAAACAGGTAGTGAGATACGATAGATAGTGCATAACCTATAAATACAGCCAAACCAAACCAGCGCCAGTTTAAAGTAGATAGAAATAAGATCCCGAATAGAAGGGCGAAACCGATTGCCAGGAAGTGGAACAGCTTGGTGTACTTGTGCCGGTGACCCGTAAGAAAGTATTCATGATAAAAATCATCAAAGTTGTCATATTCTTTTTTCATCAATAATTCCATTTGCTTGTGGTCTAGGAAATTTAAACTCAATTTTCATAACTTGAGATCTCAGCTATCTTAGCCCAAACATTATCGTCAGGTAAGGTATACAGTTATAGGCTATATGTTTGATACTTGAATAATCCAGTTTTAGTTCTGATTATTTTTTGTGTTGTGATTAAATTTATTTAAATTAAAAAAAAGGGAGCCGAGGCTCCCTTTTTAATTTCTTCTTTATATTAGAAGCTATACTTCCAGTCGAAGTAAACAACACGACCAGTATTATCATAAAGGTCTGGATGTCCAACTTCGTACTTACCTAAGCTGTCTAGGATTGGATCCTCATTCAACAGGTTGTTAGCACCCACACCAAAGGCACCCCATGGTGAGTTATAGGTGTATGACAAGCTGTGAGTAGTCCAGTCACCAAGATCTCCAGATGTTTTAAGGAGCGGAAGACCAGTTGAGAAATCAACAGTGTCGTTAAGACCTGAGGTTCCGATGTAATCGACTACCCAGTCAACGTTGTTGTTGCCTTTTCTCCAACCGACTACAAACTGTGCACGGCTTTCAGGGCTCAGATAGAAGCCGGCTGTATCCTGAACCGGTCCTTTATAGAATGACTGACCCTCGCTAGACAACATCTCAGTCCAGAACAAGTTTGCGGTAAACAAACCGAAACGGGTCTCGTATCCAGTTGAGATATTAATGTCTATGCCGTCTGTAGTATAGCTACCCTCATTTGTCCCAGTGCTGTATATGGCACTTGGTCTTCCAAATTCGGTAGGTCTATCGATATAGATACCACTAGCCTCAGTCAAGACTGTTCCAGCAAGTTGAGCATTGAAAAGGCTCTGTACTGATGGAGTGAATGCTAAGTTATCTATGTTGATATTGTAGTAGCCGAGATCAACGTTAAAGTTGGCTGGCAGGCCTACATTAATACCAAAGCTGTACGACTGGGACTCCTCAGCCTCTAGATTAGGGTTCGAAGAGTAGTAGGTATTATACTGAGAAGACGAGCAACTAGTGAGAGCGATACCAGCGTTTTCACAGCGTGCGTAGTCTCTACCTGATTCAGCGGAAAAGCTGTCAGGTCCATAGAGAGCACTCAAAGCTGGAGCAAGGAAAGCCTCACCATATCGACCCCTAATAGACACGTTATTAGTCAACTGATAGGTTGCCGCTAGAGATGGTGACACGGCGGTTCCAAAGTCGTCATAGTCATCGTAGCGTGCCTGTACGTTAACACCTAGGTCACCCAGATCCCATAGGACCTCGCCAAAAAGTGCAAAGACATCACGCGTACCGTAGCTAGAGTTACCTGCAGAACCTCCAACGAACCCGCCAGATGAAGCACGATCATAAACATTTTTGTAGTCAAAGCGCATACTCTCCGCGCCCACAAGTGCGGTGGTTGATTCAGTGACAGGGAACTGTATCTGAGCGTACACTTTTGACATATCACTCTTGTTATCCTGAGTTGTAGTCGCGCTCATTGCAGCAGCACCAGCCTCAGAGAATGGGTCAATACCCTGAGCCATCACGTAATCAAGTCCTGTGTATGACAAGTAGTAGTAACCAAACTCTTGTGACTCGTAGGTGCTCTCTTGGACGTAGACGTCATAGGTAGATGCACCAAAATCGCCCCTGAGTCCAAAGGTATAATCGCCCAGGGTATCTGTCACGTAGTTGTCCCGCGGACCGATATTTGTCCATCTATATAAGCCCGTCAATGAGTAGTTTTCTGTGATAGCCCCGCTTGCGAGAAGAGCATCAATATCAAATGGGACATCCGGGTAGTCGGCTGGCATGTCCTCCCATAGAGCTGCTGGAGGGGCAAAACGACCAAAGGATTTAACCTTTGAATTCAAAATCTGTGCGTAGAATTCGAGGTTATCATTGATCTCATAGGTCGCACTCACATATGAGTTAATACGGTCGAGTTCAGCCTTATTGGCACTTACATCTCCGTAACCGTACATACAGTAAGTGCTCGGCTCGACAGTTGGAGCCCAATCTTTGACCGCATCAACCTCTCCCAGGAAACCGTTACCCGCAGAGCAGCTGGTTGCAGCCAATATCTGATCATAGCCAGTGGTAGGGTCATACAACCAGATTGATTTACCATAATATGAATAACCGTCAGTATCGACATAGGCATCGACACCGTCACCTTCAGAATCCCTAACCCAAGGTGCTGTATATGCTCGGTCTCTGTCGAAAATCGGATCCCTTCTGTCACGTTCAACCGCGAAGGTAATATTCCCACGGTCATGATTTAATCCACCGATAACGCTGACACTGTTCTCCTGTCCGGTATCATTATCGCGACGACCAGATCGCGCATAGACCTCAAGACCTTCAAAGTTTTCGCGAAGTCGAATGTCCACAACACCCGCAACAGCATCGGAACCATAAACAGACGATGCCCCGTCAGCTAGGATTTCGATGTTTTGTATTGCAGCCATAGGCAGCATGTTAAGGTTTACAGTTGCCTGACCTAGGTTAGGTGAACCCACCATCCTTCTGCCGTTCAGTGTCACTAAGGTTCTGTTATCACCCAAACCTCTTAAGCTGACAGTTGCATTTGATTGAGCTGAGCTACCAGAGCGCTCACTAAAAGAACCACCAATATTGAGTGGGTTAGTTCTCAAAACGTCAGAGATGATTAGATCACCTGTCGCATCGATATTTTCACGGTCGATTTGGATAATTTGTGATCCGGCTGGGAATTCAGGTCTAGAGATCCTAGAGCCTACAACCGTTATCTGTTCAATCTCTGCCTGCTGAGCAGCAGCCCCAGAGGCCATTTGAAGTGCGATAGCAGAACCTATCGCCAAGCTAAGATATTTTTTTTTCATTGATAAAACCCCCCAGATTTTATTAGGAATTTATTGAATATTTAAAAAAACAATTTAAAAACAGTCAATTATATAACTTTTTTTATTTATTCTATCAATACTTTTTAAGTACCTAATTCCTCAAGCTTGCTAAGACAAAAAGACGGTTCCATAATGCCTTGAACCAAGAATACAACGGCTGCTAGGCCTAGGAAATAAAGTATTTTATTCTTATATTTCATATGCTTATTAGATTGCCTGGCTGTTCAAATAGCGATACCGATACTAATTTTATAAACTCGTATATTGCAAATCGATTAGACAGCCTTGATTTACCAAAAAATTGTCAAAGTTGGTTTGATGGCTGCAGTAAATGATCCCTCGAAGGAAAAGATGCGGCTTATAATCCGATGAATGGCTCACCAGATGAATTTACATTACAAACAAGATAATGATTACTTTCGACCCGAAGCTGTCTAAGTAAAATAATAAAAACTTGGAGACTAAAATGAAAATGTCAAAACAATATTATCGCTTGTCCCTATTTACGGCAGTATTACTTTCAGGGTACGTAACCGCCCAACTGAACGATGGTATGACATCTGAAGAAGTTAATAATACCCGCGATAATGCCACTGACATTCGTGGCTCCGGTGCTTTTCCGGCAACAAAAGTAGTCGAGGAAGGGTTGCCCAATCAAGTAGTATATCGTCCGGCTGATCTGGATAGCCTGGGACAAACGAAACTTGGTGTTTATGTTTTCGGCAATGGTAGTTGTACCGATGATGCTGCACATAGCCGATTTCATGTAATGGAAGTTGCATCTCATGGTTATCTGGCTATTGTGCCAGGACAAATTTACACTGGCGTCGATGCAATACCTCGTCCAGCTGAGAATGCTTCACCTCCAACTTCTCCCTCTCAGCTAACTGCAGCGATTGATTGGGCTTTGGCCGAAAACGACAGCCCTGAAAGCCCGTATTTCGGTTTAATCGACCCTAAAGCTATAGCGGCCTCTGGCTATAGCTGTGGTGGCATACAGGCCCTGATCAGTGCGGATGATCCCCGTGTAGCAACCGTTGTAATTATGAATAGTGGCTTGATTAATGGCCGCGAGACTACCATGACCGGTTCAACAGTGAACAAGGATATTCTTGAGAAGCTGCATACCCCGATCATCTATATCCTCGGGGGTGAAACAGATATTGCTTATGAAAATGGCATGGACGACTATTCTAGAATTAATCATGTTCCAGCTGCGGTGGCGAACATTAACAAAGGCCATGGTGGAACCTACTGGGAACCCAATGGAGGCCCAGCTGCTGAAGTAGCCGTTAGCTGGCTGGAATGGCAACTTCGTGACAATGAGCATGCTGCACAGATGTTTATGGGTGAACATTGTGGCCTATGCCAGAACCAGGACTGGGAATTCGAGAAAAAAGGTTTCTAAACCATTTTTAAAAGGGTTTGGTCATTTTTAACCGATAAAAGTTAGCTTCTTTCGCTCGGTTCAGTTCAGGAATTGTCCGATAATACCTTGGATAAAACTAGAACAATAGCTGCTTACAACTGTAACAAGGTTGTTTGCCTTGATAATGGATTAGCTGAGGCGTCTTCGGTCCAGAAACGAAGAGAATATCTTGACGATAAAAGTAATGAACTCGGCTTCTTTTAGTGGTTTTGAGGAAGGGGGCCCCTTTATAAAGTCTTAGAAGACTTGATTATCTACATTTTTATCTACAAACCAACTTTCGTAGTGATGCAGGCTGAAATAGCCTATAAATAAACCGGTTTTTGAGTGCTTAGGGAAGTATTGGTGCCCAGGAGAGGACTTGAACCTCCACGGCCGTTAGGCCACTAGCACCTGAAGCTAGCGTGTCTACCAATTCCACCACCTGGGCATTATGAGGAACCGCATTTTGCAGGGTGGTGAAATTTACTCACATTGCCAGCCTCTGTCAATGTTGTTTAGTCCGGTGCCTGTTATACTTCCGAGTGATCGGTCCACATTTTAGAGTCTTCATGCCGCCAGCTAAAAAATCCAAAGACCCACAGGCCAAACGGGAAGCCGCTCGCTATGACAACCCCATCCCTAGCCGTGAGTACATCCTTGAACATCTCGAAGAGAGATCGGAACCACTGACCCATCTGCAGCTGTCTACAGAATTACTACTTTTTGACAATGAATCACAAGAAGCGCTACGCCGACGACTACGGGCTATGATCCGTGATGGACAGCTGATCGAGAACCGTGGTGGCGCCTATGGACTAGTGCGAAGGATGGATCTCATCAAAGGTACGATCCAGGGCAACAAGGAAGGCTTTGGTTTTATGATTCCTGACGACGGATCAGCCGATCTCTTCCTTAACCCGAACCAGATGAAAAAAGCCTTTGATGGCGATACTGTGCTGGCAAAAATCTCGGGTCATGATCGCCGTGGCCGACTGGAAGGCAAAATTGTCGAGTTACTCGAACGCAAACGACCTGAATTTGTTGGGCGTTTTTATCGTGAATCTGGGATGGGAGTAGTGATTCCTC
>JAYQVM010000005.1:0-43254 GCA_038148435.1 Gammaproteobacteria bacterium
CATTAATAAACTCAATGCCGAACAGGCGCAGAAACTGATTAATGAAAAAATCAAATCCGGCGGCCTGGGTGAAGCACTGAAAAACCTTGAATTAAGTGTGCGAGCCTGTCGCTCGGGGGTCAAACGTTCACAAGTCATTTCCTATGTGGAAGACGGCGCCCTGTTAACAGAACTATTTACACGCGACGGTATCGGCACCTTGATTACTAAAGACCTCTATGAAGAAATCAGGCCGGCAACCATAATGGATATCGGCGGCATTATGGATTTGATCGACCCGCTCGAGCAGCAGGGCATTCTGGTTCACCGCTCACGGGAAAAACTGGAAGCAGAAATCAGTCATTTTTCTGTTATTGAGAGAGAAGGCATGATTATCGCATGTGCTGCTCTGTTTTTGCATGACGATAACACAGCTGAGCTTGCCTGCGTGGCAACACGGGAGGAATACCGCAACAACAAATACGGTCAAGCAATTTTTGAACACATTGAGCAGCTTGCCATCGAGCAAAAAGTAAGAAAACTATTTGTACTGACGACCAAGTCACCGCACTGGTTTCTGGAAAAAGGCTTTACTGAAGACTCGGTTGAAACCCTGCCGCTTGAAAAGAAAAGCCTGTATAACTATCAGCGCAACTCAAAGGTTCTGAAAAAAAGTCTATAGTATTTTTTACTTGACCCTTTTTGAAGTAAGTTTTTAAAAATTTCAAACCTAAGCTCTGAAGCTAATTTTGATAAGGTAGTGAGAAATAACTGAATAGATCAAATAAAGCAGTCTGGTCTTATTTAATTTGTAACAATTTTTAAAAGCAATATCTTGAAAGCGACACGAGCACAACACAAGCAAGTACAGTAGCTTTCAACAAAGCGAGAAGGTTTATGGCTAAATATCGTTCACACACATCCACCAAGGGGCGCAACATGGCGGGTGCCCGTGCCCTATGGCGCGCAACCGGCATGAAAAATGCGGACTTTGATAAACCGATAATTGCGGTTGCCAATTCGTTTACCCAGTTTGTTCCGGGGCATGTTCACCTGAAAGACCTGGGCCAACTGGTCGCCCGTGAAATTGAAAAAGCCGGTGGTGTTGCCAAGGAGTTCAATACCATCGCTGTCGATGACGGTATCGCCATGGGGCATGATGGTATGCTTTACAGTCTCCCCTCACGCGAAATTATTGCCGACTCTATTGAGTACATGGTCAATGCCCATTGTGCCGATGCAATGGTCTGTATTTCCAACTGCGACAAAATCACGCCGGGCATGTTAATGGCCGCATTACGTCTGAATATCCCCGTCGTTTTCGTTTCTGGTGGCCCCATGGAGGCCGGTAAAACCAAACTGGCCGGCGAAGTGGTCAAGCTGGATTTGATTGATGCCATGGTCGCAGCTGCCGATGACAATATCAGTGATGAAGATGCGCTGGAGTATGAACGTTCAGCATGCCCGACTTGCGGCTCCTGCTCGGGCATGTTTACTGCCAATTCTATGAACTGCCTGACTGAAGCGCTGGGTTTGGCGCTGCCCGGTAACGGCTCAATCCTGGCCACCCATGCCGACCGTGAGAAATTATTTTTGCAGGCCGGCCAGTTAATTGTCAGCCTGGCCAAACGTTATTATGAGCAGGATGATGACTCCGTTCTCCCGAGAAACATCGCCAACTTTAAAGCCTTTGAAAATGCCATGAGCCTGGACATCGCCATGGGCGGCTCTACCAACACCATTTTGCATTTGCTGGCAGCCGCACAGGAAGCTGAGCTGGATTTCACCCTGAATGACATTGACCGGTTATCCCGCAAGGTTCCTCAGCTATGTAAGGTTGCGCCTTCCACTAATCTTTATCACATGGAAGACGTGCATCGTGCCGGCGGCATAATGGCGATTCTAGGTTCCCTAGATCGCGCCGGTCTGCTTAACAGCGATATTCCCACTGTTCATAGTCTGTCTGTAGAAGAAGCCCTGCAGCTCTGGGATATATCCAATGCACCCTCGGAAGAAGTTCAGACTTTTTATCGAGCCGGTCCTGCCGGCATCCCAACACAGACCGCCTTCAGCCAGTCCACTCGCTGGGACAGCCTGGATAATGATCGACAAAAAGGCTGTATTCGGGATATCGAATACGCTTATTCCCAGGAGGGCGGGCTTGCCGTACTCTTCGGTAATATTGCGCGCAATGGCTGTATCGTAAAAACGGCTGGTGTTGATGACAGTATTCTGACTTTTTCCGGCCCGGCCCGTATCTTTGAAAGCCAGGACTCGGCGGTCAAAGCCATTCTGGCTGATATAATTGTAGCTGGCGATATCGTACTCATCCGTTATGAGGGGCCAAAAGGCGGCCCCGGTATGCAGGAAATGCTCTACCCCACCTCCTATTTGAAATCCAAAGGACTTGGCAAGCAGTGCGCCTTGCTGACCGATGGCCGTTTTTCCGGCGGCACTTCAGGTCTGTCAATTGGCCATGCTTCACCGGAAGCTGCAGAGGGTGGAGATATAGCTCTGGTGAAAGAAGGTGACATCATCAATATTGATATTCCCAATCGTAGTATTGAACTGGCCATCACTGATGAAGAATTACACAAAAGACGTGAAAGCATGCTCACCAAAGGAAAGAATGCCTGGAAGCCGCTCGAGCAAAGAACCCGTAAAGTGACCTCGGCTTTAAAAGCTTATGCCGCCTTGACGACCAGTGCCGACAAGGGCGCTGTCCGTAATGTTGAGCAGTTAGAGAAGTAAGATGAACTGGGCTGTTTTCTTTACGGTTTTCCTCACAGTTTTTGTTGCTGAGCTGGGAGATAAAACCCAGCTGGCCACCATGCTGTTTGCCGCCGATCGAGAAGTAAATAAGATCATGGTATTTTTTGCCGCGTCGATGGCGCTGATTGTCGCAACAGCCATTGGCGTGCTCGCCGGTAGTCTACTGTCTAACTATATCAACGAGAAATACCTGCACTATATTTCTGGTATCGGTTTTATTCTTATTGGTGGTTTTATGCTCTACCGGGCCTGATCCGCTTTTTCCAGCACAATGAAGCTGTAATAATAGGGATTTGGGCTCAGCGCCTTGAAATCTTCACGTGCAATTGTTTGCCACTGTTGCTGGTCGAAATCCGGAAAAAAGGCATCGCCCTGCACCTCAGCGTGTACCTGGGTCAAATAGATCCGCTGTGCCTTTAGCAGCGCCTGCTGATATAGTTCTTCGCCACCGATGACCATGGCTTCCTTCACGCCATCTATGAAACATATATTCTCAGCTAGCTCTTTAGCTGCCTCCAGTGAATGAACAAGCTTGATGCCTTCAGCCTGATAATCCGGGTTACGGGTGACCACGATATTGCTGCGTCCCGGTAAGGGTCGACCGATCGATTCAAAGGTCTTGCGTCCCATAATGATGGGTTTGCCCATGGTAACGCGTTTGAAATACTTCAGATCATCACTGAGGTGCCAGGGCAGCTTGTTGTTGACACCAATGACCCTGTTTTGCGACATGGCAACAATTATGGCCAGTTTCATTACACCGCTACCGGCGCTTTGATATGCGGGTGACACTGATAATTCGCAATCTCAAAATCTTCAAAGGCATAGTCGTAAAGCGAAGCCGGTTTTCTGTGAATTTTCAATTCCGGAAGAGGGAAAGGTTTTCGACTTAACTGCTCCTTTACCTGTTCCATGTGGTTGGAATAAATATGCACATCCCCTCCACTCCAGACAAAATCGCCGACCGATAGATCACACTGTTGTGCCATCATATGAGTGAGCAGAGCATAGGATGCAATATTAAAAGGCACCCCCAGAAAAGTATCAGCAGAACGTTGATAAAGCTGGCATGACAGCTTGCCATCGGCCACATAAAACTGAAACAGTGAATGACAGGGTGGCAAGGCCATTTCATCTACGAACGTTGGATTATAGGCCACAACCATGTGCCGCCTTGAGTCAGGGTTGTTTTTGATGCTCTTAAGTACATTGCTGATCTGATCAACTGTGGTGCCATCTCTGCCCGGCCATGCGCGCCATTGACGGCCATACACAGGCCCCAAGTCACCATATTCATCCGCCCACTCATCCCAGATACTGACGCCGTTTTCTTTCAAATATTTAATATTGGTATCACCGTTTAAAAACCATAACAGTTCAATGATAATAGATCGCAAATGCAGTTTCTTCGTGGTTACTAGGGGAAAACCTTCGGACAGGTCAAAACGCATCTGATGACCAAAAACTGACAGCGTACCAGTGCCGGTTCGATCCGTTTTTTTTGTTCCTTTATTCAGTACCCGCTGCAACATATCGAGGTATTGCTTCATGCCTTTGCCCTGTCAAAAAAGTGTTGTGTGTAAGCCAGAAATAGAATTGCTCCGCCAATGACTATCATAGGTGTAGATAGCAACTGCCCCATGGTCATCCAGTCGAATGCAACAAAATTGATCGCAGCATCGGGCTGCCGATAAAACTCTACAAAAAAACGAAAAACACCATAGCTAATACAAAAAAGGCCGCTAACTGCAAACGCTGGTCGTGGTCTGGAAGAATAAACCCATAGAATGATGAACAAGCTCAGACCTTCGAGGCCAGCCTGATAGAGCTGTGAGGGGTGTCTGAGCAAGCCTTCGGGATCACTAGGAAAAATCATAGCCCAGGCAACACTGGTCTCCCTGCCGTAGAGTTCAGCACCAATAAAATTACCCAAGCGCCCTGCCCCCAGCCCAATGGGAACAAGAGGAGCGACAAAATCCATCACCTCGACAAAGGTTTTTTTATACTTTTTGCCAAACAGAAATGCCGCCAGTAGTACCCCAAGAAAACCGCCATGAAAGGACATGCCGCCACGCCAAACAAGAAACAGGGAAAGCGTGTTGTCCAGTAGACCACCCAGATTATAAAACAGCATATAGCCTATACGACCGCCGAGAACCACTCCCAGAGCGCCATAAAAAATCATGTCACTGATCAGTTCATCGTTCCAGCCTGATCCGGCAACTGCCGCCCTTTTTTTACCCAGCAACCAGGCGCCACCAAAACCGATCAGGTACATGATGCCGTACCAGTGGACCTCAAGGGGACCTATCGCAATGGCAACGGGATCTATATCAGGATATTGCAGCATACTGCGCCGCAGTATAACGGTTTTTTCTGCTGAATGGGGGGCTTAAAATCAAGCTCTGGCGGTTCGCAGCAAACGCTCGACACCGGCATTGTAGAGTTCAATATCAATCATGGATTTGACCGTTTCGCTATCTTCTACCTGCAAGGCGCGAAAGAGCAATTCTTCAGCCTGCTGGAAACTGATATTACGGATAACCGACTTGACCCGCCCCAGAGCATTGATGTTCATTGAAAGCACTTTATAGCCCATGGCCATCAGCAATATGGCAGCTCCGGGATCGCCAGCCATTTCCCCACAGACGCTATAGCGTAAACCGACCTCTTCTGAGGCACGGGCAATCTCGTAGAGAGCATGTAAAACTGCCGGATCATAGGTTGAAAACAGACTGGCCACTCGGGGATTATTGCGATCAACCGCCAGTAAATACTGGATCAGGTCATTTGTGCCTACTGATATGAAGTTCACCCGGCTGGATATTGCTTTTATCTGGTAAGTCATGGCAGGTACTTCGATCATCACGCCAATATCAGGTTTATGAATATTCAGCCCTTCTTCCAGTAATTCAGAATAACCCCTGTCTATCAGATGCATAGCATAATCAATCTGTCGCATATTGCTGACCATCGGCAACATGATCTGTAAATTATCCAACCCCTGACTAGCCTTCATCATAGCCCTGACCTGAGAAATGAAAATTTCCGGATGGTCCATGCTAACCCGAATACCGCGCCAGCCCATGAAAGGGTTTTCTTCATTGATGGTAAAGTAGGGCAAGGCCTTGTCACCGCCAATATCCAGCGTTCGCATGGTAACCGGTAAAGGATGCAGGGCTTCCAGCTGTGGCCGGTAAATTTCAGTCTGCTCGCGCTCGGTCGGAAAACTGTCTCTTAGAATAAAGGGCACCTCGGTTCGAAACAGCCCGATACCTTCTGCGCCACGCATTTTAGCGGTTGCTGAATCGGTTACAATTCCGGTATTCACCCAAAGTTCGATACGCTTTTTATCAAGCGTTTCTGCAGGCAGATCTTTGAGAGCTTCCAGCTCCCCGGACAGTTGAACCTGCTCATTCACTATTTCCTGGAAACGGGCTCGCAGCTCATCAGATGGATTGCTGTATACCTTACCATTGTAACCATCAATGATGAGCTCCTTGCCATCAAATTCCGAGAAAGGAATGTCGATGGCGCCCATAACGGCTGGAATTCCCATACCGCGAGCAAGGATCGCCACATGGGAATGCCCGGAGCCCTTTGCAGACACGATACCTATCAGGCTTTCCTTGGGTACCTCGGCAAGCATGGCGGGCGACAAGTCTTCACATACGAGAATACATCGTTGTGGATAAATCCGGTTTTTTTTTTCCTTATCTTGCAGATAGAACAGCACCCTTCCACATAAATCCTTGATATCCGTGGCACGCTCACGCAGATAATCATCATCAATCATCTCAAGGTTTTTCACATGTGACATAGCAACAGCGGCTAGCGCTCCCTGTGCCCATATGCCTTCTTTAATTTTGGCCACTACCTCATTTCCCAGGGCCTGGTCACTAAGCATATGCAGGTAGGCATCAAAGAGTTCACGTTCTTCTGGCCTTAGCTGGCTCTTGATTTTTCTTTTCAATTCGCCGATATCAACACGAACAGACTCCAGGCATTCATTAAAGAAACGGATCTCGGCATTGATATCCTTGCAGGGACGGTTTGGAATCGCGCTCAAATCAGCCGGAGGAAACACCGCTACGGCTTCGGCAATGGCAACACCGGGAGCACCCGGAAGGCCTCCAAAAGACACATCAACGGTTTTAATACCGGAAGGACTAAAACCGGTAATGGCTCCTCTGGCCTCTGCATTGGCGATAAGTCCAGCCAGTTGCGCAGAAAGCGTAATCAGGAATGCTTCTTCCTCGGAATCAAATATACGTTTTTCGATTTCCTGAACAACTAGGACACCAAGCATCTGCTGGTGATGAATAATGGGGACGCCCAGAAAAGACTCAAACTGTTCCTCGCGGGTTTCGGGCAAGTAGATATAATTGGGGTGCGAACTAGCATTATCCAGATTAACCGGTTCAGCACGGCGAGCTACCAAGCCTACAAGACCCTCTTCAGCTCCCAGACTGACCTTGCCAACAGCGGCCTGATCAAGACCGATGGAGGCCATTAACACATAGCGGTTGAGATTCTGGTCAAGCAGATAGACCGAGCAGACACTCGTCGATAAGGCACGCTGTACCTGTTGGGTAATGATATCCAGGCTGGCATTGAGGTCTTTTGCCCCATTCACCTCTTGAATGATAATGCGCAGGGTGTCTAACATAAGGCTTATCTATCTAGGATATGGAAGCAGAGGCCCCTTCGTTGTTAGTGGTATACTGGCTAAGTGCCTGGTTCATTGGCTGGCGAAATTCCTTCAGGGCACGGGTATAAACATCGCGCTTAAATGGTATCACCTTATCCAGCGGTTTCCAGTAACTAATCCAGCACCAACGATCAAACTCGGGCTTATCGGTTCGGTCAAAACAAATATTGCTGGCATCACTGAGTAACTTGAACAAAAACCACTTCTGCTTTTGCCCAATACAGACCGGCTGTGCATTTTGCCGGATAAACTTCCTGGGGAGGAGATAAGCCAACCAGCTTTTAGTGGTAGCAACTATTTCGACATCATCGGGAAACAGACCTACTTCTTCATAAAGCTCTCTAAAGGCCGCCTCTTCTGGGCTTTCATTTTTTTGTATGCCTCCCTGGGGAAACTGCCAGGCATTTTGTCCGACCCGCTTGGCCCACAGCAATTTGCCTTCATCATTGAAGATAATTATGCCGACATTTGGTCTGAATCCATCTTGGTCTATCACAATATCGCGCTTCCGTAATAATTCATCCTGCCTTTAAACCGAGCGTATCTGAGCTATACTTCACAGCTTTCTGTGTAAGCTTCGGCAGAAAGCAGATCATCCAGCTCACTCTCGTCGCTCATTTTGATCTTAAACAGCCACCCGTGATCATAGGGGCTACTGTTGACTGACTCGGGACTGTTCTCCAACTCTTCGTTAACCGCCACGATCTCACCACTCACCGGAGCATAGATATCTGAGGCTGTCTTGACCGATTCAATGACACTGACTTCATCTTTGGCATTGACCAATGAGCCCGCTGCCGGTAACTCAACATAAACCACGTCCCCGAGCTCCGACTGGGCAAAATCACTGATGCCCACTATGGCCACGCCGTTTTCATCCAACTTCAGCCACTCATGACTGTTTGTGTAGTACAAATCTTCTGGGTTTTCGCTCACTACTATCTTCCTCGGTTAATCATTTTTTGGAGACATGAGACATCGGAATAACGCTCATATGGATAAACTCATCATAAGTAAGAGGCGGGCTTCCTGCAAGGATTTATATAGCTATGCTTAAACACTTAGGCGGGTCAGCCGGGCACTGCGAATCAGCATGAATACTGGTATCAGCCCTAATAGAATAAGTGTTACAGAAGGCAATGAAGCGCGTTCCCACTGCCCTTCAGCTGTCATCTGGTAGATTCTGACTGCCAGGGTGTCCCAGCCAAAAGGACGCATGATCAAGGTTGCCGGCATCTCCTTCATTACATCGACAAAAACAATAATGAGTGCAGTGAATAGGCCTGGCCGCAGCATGGGTAAGTAGACCTGACGCAGTAGTCGGCCCGGCGACCCCCCGAGGCTTTTAGCCGCCTCGACAATGCTGAGATTGATGCGCTCAAAGCCTGCTTCTAGTGGCTCAAAGGCAACCGCCATAAAACGTGTACAGTAGGCCAGCACCAGAGCAAACAGGCTGCCCACCAGAAAGGGCCTAATATTCCAGTTAAGCAGGCTTTCCGTAGTCTCCAACATGAGCTGGTCCAGATAGGTGAAACTGAGAATGATGCCAACTGCCAGCACCGAACCCGGCAAGGCATAACCCAGTGTTGAAACCCTAATGATCATGCTTTGCCAGCGTGTTTCCACTATCCTTGCCGGCAGGCGCTTAACGTAGGCGAGAATCAGCGCAAAAGCCGTGGTAGCTAAGGCTGCTATGAAACCTAAGCCCAGTGTATTGAAAAGAAAGCCCCAGTAACGCTGATCATATTCCTCTGCGACGACCTCAAGACACCAAAGCAGCAACTGCATCAGGGGCAAAATAAAAGCCAGCAAGAAGATTAGCAAACACAGCCCGCTTGCTAGCATAGCTCTGCCGCCCTTGAGATGGTAGGCCTGCATTGGCTGACTGTTTTTCTGGCTATAGCGCGCCTGCGCCCGGCTCTTGTGTTCCACTAGGAGTACTATTGCCACGAAAAGCAACAATAGAGATGCGAGTTGGGCGGCGACTGCAAGATTAAACAGTCCATACCAGGCATCATAGATGGCAGTTGTAAAGGTATCGAAATTAAACACGGAAACGGTGCCAAAATCCGCCAGGGTTTCCATCAGTGCCAGTGCGAGTCCAGCCACAATTGCCGGTCTGGCAACTGGGATAGCCAGTAGAAAAAAAGCTTTCCAGTAACTTTGACCCAGAATTCTGCCAGCATCCATGAGTTGCCGGCCCTGCGCGACAAAAGCACTACGCGCCAACATGTAGACATAGGGATAAAGAACAAGGGTGAGTACGATAATTACCGCTCCGGCTCCCTGCACATCGGGAAAATAGACCTGGTTACCGAACCAGGATCGCAGGGTGCTTTGAACCGGCCCGGCATAGTTCAATAAGCCAAGAAATACAAAGGCCATGACATAGCCCGGAATCGCCAGTGGCAGCATCAGCCCCCATTCAAAAAATCGCCGCCCGGGAAATTCACACACCGAGCAAAGCCAGGCCAGACTTACGCCCAGCAGGGTCACTCCAAAGCCCACTCCCAGCAGTAAAACTAAGGTATTACCCAGCAGGCGATCCAGTTTGGTATTAAACAGGTGCTGCCAGATTTCCTGCTCACCATTGCCGACTGTGGCCCATTGCGTGAAGATGACCAGAATCGGCAACAGCACGACAGCCGCTACTAGATAGGAAAGGGTTTTCCATGGCCAGCCACCTGAACTGTGCTTTGAGGCAATAGCCTGGCTCAATGACGCCCTCATGAGAAATCAGCGATAATCCGCTCTGTCCATCAGCATGACCGCAGTGGCTTGCATGCGACCGGCCGCTTCAACATTGATCTGATCCTGCTGAAAGTCTCCCCAAGCAGCAACAAGTGGGACTGGCGCCACAGCCGGATTGGCCGGGTATTCCAGATTAAGTTCGGAAAACATCTGCTGTGGTTCCTGTGTTGAAAGCCACTCTATCAGATATTTGGCTCCTGCCGGGTTGTGTGCATAGCGCGTAACACCAGCTCCTGAAATATTGACATGTGTCCCGGAGCTTTGCTGGTTTGCCCAGAATAGGGCAACGGGAAACTCAGGATCATCGGCCAGCATCCTGCCCAGATAATAGGAGTTAACCAGCCCAACATCACATTGGCCGGCAGCGATAGCCTCCAACACCAGGTTGTCGCTGCTGAATACCGGTGCCGCCAGATTGACTACCCAGCCTTCCACGATTGCCTGTGTTCTTTCCTCGCCAAGCCTTTCTATCATTGTGGCCACCAGAGACATGTTGTACACCTCCTTAGAGGTTCGAAGACAGAGCCGCCCCCTCCAACGCTCAGAAGCGAGTTCCTCGTAGCTGGAAAGCTCTGCTGGATCCACCCGGTCTTTGGCATAAACAATGGTGCGGGCGCGGACCGACAGGCCAAACCATTGTCCCTGTGGGTCACGCAAATGAGAAGGAATATTGGCTGCCAGATTCTCCGAATCGATGGCTGCCATCAGCCCTCTGTCGGCAGCCGTCCACAAAAAACCCGCATCGACAGCATAAAGGACATCGGCAAAGGTACGCTCTCCCTCAGCCTGCAGGCGCGCAATCAGGGGTCCCTCCTCGCCGGTTTGATACTGAATCTCGATGCCGGTCTCTTCCGTAAAGCGGTCAAACATCGGCTTGATCAGGTATTCTTGTCGCGAGGAATAGACCACAACCGGGCCCATGAGGGCAGCATCAAGCATCGCCTCAGAAGTGGGCAACGGAGTGCTATCCGTCGTTTGTAAAGCCGGTGTCGCTGCGTCTTGCGAACAAGCCGCCAGCAAGCAGCCAGTCAGCGCAAACAGCTGTGTAATCCTGAACATGCGAGTCTCCAGAAAAGGGAAAAAGATGATAATAATTCTCATTTGTAATAGCAAGCAATAAGACTTATAAGCCCATGGCTTTTAGTATCAGCTGACGCTTTATAGGAGCAGCCCTATCGACTAGAGATAGGGCGTTGTTGCGCAAAAATCTGAGGCCTGGATGCCGACTAGCAAAACCGCGCTTAAATGCTTCCATCAGCGCCATCATGCTCAGATTATCTCCCTTGCGCTGACGCTCATAGCGGCTGAGTACCTGCTGTGTTGCGAAATCCTCATCTTTGTCCAGCGCTGTCAGAATGACCTGAGAAAGCACCTGGACATCTTGTAGCCCCAAATTCACCCCTTGACCAGCAAGAGGATGAATCGTGTGGGCAGCATCACCGATCAGTGCAAGTCCCTCCTGCACATAATCGCGGGAATGTCTCTGCCAGAGCGGAAAACTGAAGCGAGTCCCAATTTTTTCAATAGCGCCGAGCCGCTCCTCAAAAGCCGCTGCCAGCCGCGTACAGAATGTCTTGTCATCCAGCGCCAATAAATCCTCAGCTGGATCAGCATCGCAGGACCAGACAATGGATGAATAATGCTGGGTGCCCTCCACGTCCTGCAGCGGGAGGAAGGCCAGCGGACCCATTGGTCCAAAACACTGGGCTGCTGTGTATTGATGTGGCTTTTGGCTTGCAACCGTTGCCACTATCGCTTTTTGTCCGTAATCCCATTCCCGACAGTCAAAGCCGGCTTGCTGACGGATTGTCGAATTGGCGCCATCGGCAGCGATCAGCAGCCTTGTCTGAATGCACTGGGCATTGCTCAGGGTCAATACCCACCCGTCTTGGCCAGATTCAAGTTGCTGGACGCTCTCACCTCGCAGCTGGGTAAGCCCTGCCTGATCAGTCAGGGCAGAATTCAGGGCCTGGTCAATCACACTGTTTTCCACAATGAAGCCCAGTTCCGGCTGGTTCACCTCGCGGCAGGAGAAAGCGATATGCCCGGTTCCTTCAGCATCCCAGACATACATGTCGTTATAAGGGCAGGCTGCTGCCTGAATGTGCGTTTTCCAAAGCTCGAGAGACTCAAACAGGTCTCGACTTTTTGTAGTGAGCGCAGAGACTCGAGGGTCAAAATTACCAACACCATCTCTTGAAAAATGCTTCCTTTGAGGCTTTTGCTGATCTACTAGAACAATCTTCAGATCCTTTGCCGCTTGGTGCCTTAGGAGGCTAGCAGCCATCGCCAGGCCAATCACGCCGCCACCCACAATGACAATATCAAATGCCCTACCAGCCCTTCTGTTCATAGTTTCCCACTTCTCTTGCAGTTTCAGTACTTGTCTGTATGCTTGCCAAATGCGACTTCCCCGCCTTTTTGTTGATCAGGAACTTATCTCAGAAAGCCAACTGAATCTGGCTGGCCAACAGGCGCATTATCTCAGCAAGGTGCTGAGGCTTAAAGCCAATACTGAGCTTATTATTTTTAATGGCCGAGGCTCTGAGTTCGCTGCCCGCCTGCTGCAGATTGGAAAACAGCAGGTAAGCCTTGTTATTGGTGCCAAAATATCCGTTTCTAGAGAGTCCCCTCTACGCACCCTCCTTGGCCTAGGTCTTTCACGTGGCGAACGCATGGACTATGCTATTCAGAAAAGCACAGAGCTCGGAGTCACTCTTATCGCACCGCTTTTTACGGAATACAGTGAAGTAAAACTGCAGGGAGAGCGCCTGCAAAAGAAACTACAGCACTGGCAACAGATTAGCATCAGCGCCTGTGAACAAAGCGGTCGAACACAGCTGCCCATCCTGTTGGAACCTCAGCCACTCGCCCAGTGGTGTCAGGCTCAGACCAGTCCAATAAAACTAATTTTCAATCCGCAGGATACTCGAGCTGCTGCGTTGCCAGATAGAACCGATGAGGTCGCATTGCTGCTAGGGCCGGAAGGCGGCTTCTCCCTCTCTGAATTGAGTCTGGCTAAAACAGCCGGTTTTCAGCCGGTTCAACTGGGAACACGAATATTGCGTACAGAAACGGCTCCCGTTGCAGCACTCAGCATGCTGCAATTGAAGTGGGGGGATTTCTCGTTTTGAAAATTTTTACTTAAAGGGCGTCGGAGCCGGATTCCCCGGTTCTAATACGAATTACGTGTTCTAGATTGCTAACAAAAATCTTACCATCGCCAATTTTTCCAGTGGAAGCCGCTTTAGAGAGTACTTCAATAATCTGATCAACTACTGAATCCTCTGCAGCTATTTCCAGCCTAATTTTTGGCAAAAAGTCGACGACATACTCTGCCCCACGATAGAGTTCTGTATGGCCTTTCTGACGCCCAAAGCCTTTGACCTCAGTTGCAGTGATTCCCTGAACGCCAATTTCGGACAAGGCTTCCCTGACATCATCAAGCTTGAAGGGCTTAATTATGGCTGTAATCATTTTCATTTTGATCTCCTCACATGACCCAGTATAACTTTCGCCGGCCCTATCAGTATAGGCTACCTGAATGAAAAAAACGATGATTCTTAGGAATCTTGGACATGGTAAATGCTAGAATAGTGACTTATAAAATACGCTTGTTGAAGGCATAAAGATGATCGATAAAGAATTCTTGCAAACCCTCAGCCAGCGGCTGGTTGAAAAGCTCCCCGAACTGGGCACGCTCAGGGAAGATATGGAAAAACAGTTCTATTCACTCTTACGGGGCAGCTTCGCCAAACTGAATCTGGTTAGCCGGGAAGAGTTTGATGCCCAACTAAAAGTCCTGCAAAGGACAGAGCAACAACTGGCAGAATTGGAAGCCAAGCTAGAGAAACTTGAAGTCCGGCATTAAGGCTGCCTTACTGAACCTGCCCGACCATAAAATCAACAGCTGCCTGTAACTCTTCATCAGAACAGTCTACACAGGTACCTCTGGCAGGCATCACGTTAAGACCATTAATAATGCTCTGATAGAGCACCTCAATACCTTTATCGATTCGAGGTGCCCACATTTCGACATTACCTAGTATCGGTGATTCACTAACGCCGGTTGCATGGCAGGCCATGCAAAAGGTCTCGTAAACGGTTTCTCCATCGCGCGGCCCACCAGTGCGACCTGGTAGGGCCATTGCGCTGGCACATTCGTCGCCAAAAAGGCAGACGGAGCCAGCCGGGCTCAAGCGGCTACGAATTTCATCATTCAGGGTTTGTGCGCCTGCCAGAGCTGAGAGCAGGGTCAGCATGAAGATTGTCAGAAGGATTGTAATCCTGTTAATCACGTTATTACCTCTGTTGCTCGACCGGTAGCCCAGGTCGCTTACTGAAATATTTTGGGGCAGTATTATACCTGTCTTTTTGTTGTTCTGATACTTCAATGAACAGAATAGCCTAGTGCTCTTGCCAGAGAGCGGTGCAGTCTGTCAGAAGGCTTATAGGGCTGCTTTCTTTTCCCATCAAATACAAAGTCAGTCGACACATGAGGAGTTAGGCTGGACTATGAACTCATTGATGCAATGAAGTCGGCATTACTCTCTGGAGGAAACTTTACAGCTCACTCTGACTTCAGATTTTTAGCTCCCAGTGCCTATAGGCCTAAAGCTCAATAAAATTTAGCCTGCAGGCAATAAGCTACCGCCCTAGCATTCCGGCAGCGCCAAACAAAATGATTTTTTTCGGCATCGAAGTTAACTTGCCGTTCAATGAAAATTTATGAATAAAAAACGCCCATGCGGTTTCCAACATGGGCGATTAATTAAAGCGTTATTAGGCCTTCCTTACATGCCCATACTATTGCGTTCTTGAGCAACCAGATAGTCAACAACTTCCAGAATATCCTGCTGGGTAGGAACAGCCTGATTGGAAACGATACGGTATTTTCCATTGACAATCATGTTAGGTGTGCTACGAACGCCATAGTCACGCATCAGGGTACTAGCGCGATTAACTTTAGAGTTAACCGTAAAAGAATTCCAGGCTGTATCAAAATCTTCACGGCTGGCACCTTTATCCATGAAAAAATTACGCACAGATGCTTCTGAATTCAGCAGATTTCCGCGCAACAAAATTTCATCGAAGATTTCATTATGTGTCTCTTCAACCAACCCGAGTTCTTCGGCAACAAAATAAACCTGCGCGTGAATCTGCATCATGGCATTCCACATGCCCGGGCTCCGAACAAATACCACATCATCAGGCAGGTCTGCTTCCCAGTTTTCAATCAGCGGCTCAAAGGAATAGCAATGGGTACAGCCGTACCAGAAGACCTCAACCACTTCGACTTTTTCAGGGTCGACCGTGCGCACGGGTCGATCCAGAGTCTCATAGTGAGTACCTACAACAAAGCGCGCGGGCTGGGCGCTTACGCCGGCGCTGATGGTAATCATGCCAAGTATAAGAGCAAATATTTTGATTACTGTTTGCATCGTTTTCTCCAAATTTCCAAATTCAATGCCAATTTATCTAGACGCAGATAATTAGGGGGTTAAGATACAAAAAAGGGCGCACAATGACACCCTTTTTTACATGGCCAGCTGAACCTGGCCTGAATTTTTCAAAATATTTCCTTATTCAGCGGCCCGTAATCCAGAGACATAGGATGAAAGCGCCTGAATTTCAGCATCTGTCAATCGCTCAATATTTGCACGCATGACCGAAGCAAGGTCGTTGTTGCGGCTGCCCTCCCTGAAGGCGCGAAGCTGCGTTTCGATATAGGCCGGGTCCTGACCGCTCAGGGCAGGATAAGCGGCACCAGCATTGCCTGCTCCCGTCGGGGAATGGCAGGCTGTGCAGGCCGCAACACCCAGCTCAGCATTGCCACTGCGATAAAGGGCCTGGCCCAGTTCCAGTGCATCTGGCTGGGCTGCACCTATCGGTGCTGGTTGGGAAGCATAATACGCGGCAATATCAGCAAGGTCTTGATCATTAAAATTAGCTAACTGGCCAGCCATGAGAGTAATTTCTCGAGTGCCAGCCTTGATGTCCTGTAGCTGTTTGTAGAGATACTGAGCATGCTGACCGCCTATCTTGGCCGTGCCAGGAATCAGCATCTGATTGCCATTTTGACCATGACAAGCGTTACACGCGATAATTTTTTGGCTACCAGCTGCCGCATCACCTAACTGCGCTAGCGCGCTTGTACTTGTTCCCAACACTATTCCTATTACCATCATTGTGGCAAGAATAAATCTGTTCATGCTAATTCTCATTGATTGTCTTGATTCTGTGTCTATCATTTAAGCCTACTAGCAAGCATAATTCAGGGCTGTGATACAATCTGCTCTCAGAAAAGCGGATGGATTATACCCCATAGCTTCTTGATGAATAAAGCAAAGGCTTAAAACTCTGGGATTTTTCTCCGTCTATGAGCGGTTCCTTTAACTACTCCAATACTCATTTCCTGATCAGTGCCAGCACGCTAGAGCAGTGCCCCCAGGATGATGCTCTGGAAGTTGCCTTTACGGGCCGCTCCAATGCTGGCAAATCGAGTGCCATCAATGTTTTGACCGGTCAGACCAAGCTGGCTCGCACCAGTAAAACCCCTGGTCGCACCCAGTTGCTCAATTATTTCGAGGTGTCAGAAAAACGCTACCTGGTAGACTTGCCGGGTTTCGGATATGCCAAGGTTCCTCCTGCCATGAAACGCAAATGGCAGCAAGAACTGGGTCGCTATTTGGAGCAGCGGCAGTCCCTGCAGGGCATCATACTTTTGGTGGATATCAGGCATGCTTTCAAGGACAGCGACCTAATGATGGTCGACTGGGCTGTGCGGGCGCAATTACCGCTGCACATTTTGCTGACCAAGGCTGACAAGCTAAAGCGTGGTGCTGCCAGAAATACTCTGCTTATGGCGCAGAAATTGTTGCAGGATCACCAGAGGTTGATAAGCCTGCAGCTGTTTTCTGCTCTCAAGGAAGAGGGAATTAAGGTGCTGCGCAATCAGCTGGATCAGTGGCTATCGCCACAAGCCCCAGATTGAGGTCAGTCCAAAAAATTGGGCCCTAACCATAGGAGAAAGTAGTTAGGGCCCAGCGTGCTCCTTCATTCAGGAGGTTTTTAGGTCGTTCTAGCGAATTGGGAAATCGGGGAGAAAACCAACCCGCTGCTAAGTGTGACTTAAATGAAAAAAAATAGTTCCGCCAATTCCAAAGTTTTTCAAATTTTTTAAAAACTTTTATACTGCTTGAGCAATGACACAGCTTCAAATTCTTCGGCCTGAAGTCTTTTTTTCGGGTCAAGACCTTATAATAAAGTAGGCTGAAAGGCCAAAAATGCGATTTAGCCTATAAGCCGGCCTTAATGAGCCTGATCCCAGTTGGTACCGGAGCCTATATCAACTAATAAAGGAACCTTCAGTGCGGCGGCTGAAGCCATGCGAAATTCAACGCCTTCACTAAGAAGTTGCAAATCCTGCTCTGCTACCTCGAAGACCAACTCATCGTGTACCTGCAGCAAAAGCGCCGCATCAAGTTTTGCCACATCCAGCCAGTGCTGAATATCAATCATGGCTCGTTTTATGATGTCAGCTGCAGTCCCCTGCATTGGCGCATTGATCGCGGTCCGCTCGGCGGCCTTGCGCAGCATGCCGTTGCGAGCGTGAATATCCGGCAAATATAGTCTGCGCCCGAACAGGGTTTCTACATAGCCCTGCTCATTAGCAAGCTGGCGGGTATTCTCCATATAATCACGCACCCTCGGATAACGCTGGAAATACCGCTCAACGTATTCCTGTGCCTCATGACGACCAATGCTAAGTTGCTTGGCTAAGCCAAATGCAGACATACCATAGATCAAACCGAAGTTGATAGCCTTGGCACTGCGCCGCTGACTGCTGTCAACTGCATCCAGCTTAACCCCGAAAATTTCTGCTGCTGTGGCCCGGTGGACATCCAGCCCCTCCCGAAAGGCTTTGCACAGGCCTTCGTCTCCGGATAAGTGAGCCATGATCCGCAGCTCAACCTGGGAATAATCGGCTGCCATAAGGCGCTTTCCTTCCGCGGGAATAAAAGCCTGTCTCACCCGCCGCCCTTCCTCGGTGCGGATGGGAATATTCTGTAAATTGGGCTCGCTTGAAGACAGACGCCCTGTTGCTGCAACCGCCTGCTGGAAATTGCTGTGGATACAGCCACTTTGTTCATTGACCTGCAGTGGTAGCTTGTCGGTATAGGTGCTCTTGAGCTTGCTCAAGCTCCGATATTCCAGTAGGAGCTTGGGCAAGGGATATTCCAATGCCAGTTCCTGCAAAACGGGCTCTGCCGTTGAGGGCTGGCCTTTAGCCGTTTTACTGAGCACAGGATACTCGAGTTTTTCATAAAAAATTTTTTGTAGCTGAGCCGGTGAACCGAGATTGAATTCTTCATCGGCAAGTTTGTAGGCCTCTTGTTCTAGTACAGCCAGTCGCAGGGTCAGCTCTTCACTTTGTTTGGAAAGTTCTTGAAAATCGACTCGAATGCCCTTTTCTTCCATGCCCAATAAGACCGGCATCAGGTCTATTTCATAATAGCGATAGACATCAGCCAACAGGCCGGTATTCTGCAGCTTTATCTCCAGCCCTTGCTGCAGACGATAAATAAAATCCGCATTTTGAGCCGAATAGTCTCTTGCCTGCTCTAGCTCAAGTTGCGCATAGCTGAGTTTATGACGGCCTTTTCCGAGAAGCTCATCTAGTAGTAATTTGTCTTCCTGCAGGTAATGCGAGACAAGCCTGTCCAGCGTATGTTTATGTTCAACTGAATTCAGCACATAGGACTGCAGCATGGTATCGAAGCGAAGTCCAGCCATGTTGATGCCATATCGAGCCAATACGTGACAGATAAATTTCAGATCATGCCCCGCCTTAAATAGGGCCTGATCTTCCAGCAGAGTCCGCAGTTTTTTCAAAACCGCCTGCAGGTCAAGCTGGCTTGCTGCCGTTTCATGGGCAACAGGAATATAGGCCGACTTGCCAGCTTCGGCGCATAATGACAAGCCGATGATGCTTGCCTGTTTGTAATGCGCACCATCGGTTTCCAGTGAAATGGCCAGCCGGCCAGCCTGCTTCAACGTTGCCAGCAGGCTTTCGAGATCTTCTAGCTTAGTGATACAGCTGTAAGCTATTTTTTCAGGTCGAGAAAAGGCTTGGGTTTCATCCATCGTAGCAGGAGTCGGCGCAAGACTCGGACCACCCTTAAGTACAATTTCCTCTGCCTTTACCCCGTCTTCTTCCAACTCACGAATCCATGTCCTGAACTCCAGCCGCTTGTACCAGCTCAAGAGAGCTTTCTTGTCTGCTTCACTGTGCTGCAAGTCCTGAGGTTTGAAATCCAGATCAACATCCAGTTTGATGGTGGCCAGCTCACGAGACAGTTTTAACTGTTCAATATGCTCACGCAGGTTTTCACCAGCCTTGCCCTTTATCTCATCGACGCGACGAATCAGCTCGTCAACGGCGCCATATTCCTCCAGCCATTTCACGGCCGTCTTAGGTCCCACACCAGGTACGCCTGGAATGTTGTCTGATTTATCGCCCATCAGGCCCAGGTAATCGATGATTTGTTCCGGTAGCAAGCCAAACTTATCCTTTACGCCTTGTATATCAAGCACCTCACGGGTCATAGTGTTAAGCAGAGTAACATGCTCATTGACCAACTGGGCCAGGTCTTTGTCGCCTGTTGAAATAAGGGTATGCAGCTTTATTTGGCTTGCCTGATGGGCCAGGGTTCCAATCACATCATCAGCTTCCACTCCGGGGACAATGACTAGCGGCAGACCCATGGCCTTAATGATTTCATGAATCGGCTCTATCTGACCCCGCAGATCATCAGGCATGGGCGGACGGTGAGCCTTATATTCTTTATAAATGTCGTTGCGAAATGTTTTGCCCGTGGCATCAAAAATTACGGCAATGGGGGAATCGGGATATTGCTTGATCAGGCTGCGCACCATATTAATGACGCCTTTTACCGCTCCAGTGGCCTGACCAATACTGGTGGTCAAAGGCGGTAAGGCATGATAGGCGCGAAACAGATAGGAGGAACCATCAATCAGAACCAGTGGTTTTTCTGGCAGGGAGCTCATCCGGATAGGCATCCGGCAATGGCCTTACTCAGATCACGCATGAAGTCGGCATAGGCCGTGCTGCTGAGCGGATAATCATGGCCCAGCACATCAATACTGGTAATGTGCATGGAACGGCCCAGCAGCTGACGTAGCTTTTGCGAGTTATGCTGTGGCTGAATCAGCAGGCAGTTTACCCTCGCCTCTTCCAATGTCTTCCTGGTTCGAATAATTTTGCGCACGCCAGGTTGCAGCTCTTCATTTTCCGTCACACTGGCTAGGTGGCTAAGGCCAAACTGCTGTTCAAAATACCAGAATGCATTGTGGTAAACCGCAAAAGGCCTTTGCTGCAACCCTTCCAGTGTTTCTTCGATCTGGCCGTCCAGTTCGTCCATGGACAGCAAGAAGCGGTTGAGGTTATTGGCATAGGCTGCCCGGTTCGACTCATCCAAAGTCTGTAGGCGGCGGGCCAGTACCTGTGCAATCAAACGGACATGCTGGGTGGATAACCACATATGCGGATCAATGCTCTCTCCTATGTCTCGGCCAGCAGTCTGCAGCAAGGCGAAAGATGAGATGGTTTCAACGTTCAATTCCTCGATGATGTCAACTAGCTCCTGTTCGAGTGCCGGACCTACCCAGAGTAGCACATCTGCGGCAGCCAGTATCCTGCGCTCAGAAGGACGCAGCGAGAGGTGATGAGGATCCTGACCTGGACCAATCACAAGCTCAGGTAATGAGATGTCCTCAGTCACTGCCGCTGCGATCAGTTGCAGCGGTTTTATGCTGCTGACCACCTGCACCTGAGCAGCGACCGGAAGAGTCCAGCAAAAAAGCTGACACAGCAACAAGAGCAAAGAGATAATACGTCGCAAAATAATAACCGGGAGCTAAACCAAGAAAGCTCACTATGATATATTACCTCGCCTTGATCGCAAACTTGCTGCTGGCCTTCTCAAGCTAATGGCTGCGAGTTTTTCTAAGATTTCACCCGGAACAGTATTTGTGACCGACACACTCTTGCAGGCTCGCCAACTATCGCTCACGCTGGATAAACGTGAAATTTTGCGTGACATCAGCCTACAAATTAAAGGTGGCCAGATCGTAACTCTCATTGGCCCAAACGGCGCTGGAAAAACCTCCCTGGTCAAGCTTGCCCTTGGTCTGCTGAACCCAACTAAGGGTCATGTCGAAAGGCGCAAAAATCTACGCATTGGCTACATGCCACAGCGTATGCATATCGATGCCAGCATGCCGATCTCGGTACAGAAATTTTTACAGCTGGCAGTGCGTGCTCGGCCAGAACATATTGCTTCTGTGCTCGATGAACTCAGCGCCAGCCATCTACTGCAGGCACAGATACATTCACTTTCCGGTGGCGAAATGCAGCGCATATTGCTGGCGCGCGCACTGATTCAGGACCCTGAATTACTGGTGCTGGATGAACCCATGCAGGGCGTTGATATTACCGGGCAGGCAGAACTCTATGCACTGATTGCCGCCATTCGTGACAGGCACCATTGCGGGGTACTCATGGTGTCACACGATTTGCACCTTGTGATGTCGGCCACCGATGAGGTCATCTGCCTGAACCAGCATGTCTGCTGTCATGGCCTGCCGGAACAAGTCAGCCAAGACCCTGCATATCTCGAGCTATTTGGCACAAAAGAGGCCAAAGCGCTGGCAGTTTATACTCACCATCACAATCACAGCCATGATCTCAGCGGCGAAATCGTCGGGAAGGATTATGCGGATCGCTCGCATGGCTGACTTTGTTCTGCGTGCACTAGCTGCCGGACTGCTGGTGGCATTGATCGCTGGTCCTCTGGGGTGTTTTGTTGTCTGGCGCCGAATGGCATATTTCGGTGACACCCTGGCACACTCTGCACTTCTCGGGATTTCATTCAGTCTCTTGCTGGATATCAATCTGCAGTTTGCTGTGATTTTTGCTTGCCTGGCCATTGCTCTGCTTCTGGTGCAGATGGAAAGCAAGCATCATCTGGCCACCGATACCATCCTGGGGATTCTCGCTCACAGTTCGCTTGCTTTTGGTCTAGTAATGCTCAGTTTTACCAACTCGAATATCAACCTGATGGCTTATCTATTCGGCGACCTGTTAACGGTCAGCGAGCTTGATCTGGTATGGATTGCCAGCGGTGTCACCGCTGCACTGGTTCTGCTGTGGCTTAACTGGAACCGTCTGCTAACCATCACCTTGCATCAGGAACTGGCGCAGGTGGAAGGTCTGCAGGCAGCCAAAATACGTCTACTGCTAATGCTCCTAATCGCCACTGTGATTGCTCTAAGTATGCATGTCGTCGGCATTCTCCTCATAACCTCACTAATGATAATTCCTCCGGCTTGCGCCCGGGGCTTCTCCAGCTCGCCTGAAAAAATGGCTTTCTCTGCCAGCCTTATCGGCTGTATCGCAGTATGCTGTGGACTGCTCACCTCTTTTTATCTGGATACTCCCAGCGGGCCCAGTATCGTTGTGTGTGCTGCAGTTTTATTTTTTATAAGTTCGTTGTTCAGGCAATAAATCAAGGCCCTGCCTTTTCTAAGCATTACTGTCTAGTCTCGGCCGCTATCTTATTTATATTTCTATACACTATCCATTTTTAACAAGTTTGGTTTTGGAAAGAGCCTCCCAAATCCAGAAAACCACTAATGCCTAGAGACTGAGTATTTTCATGTTGGATAGTCCATCGCCTCGCCGGCACGCGGGGGCCTGCTCTGGTTAATATCCCAGAAAGGCTTCATGATAAGTAGCTGGTTCGCCCTATGGTGCGCAACTGCCCTTTTCTATATAAGGCCTGGGGTATCCGGCAAAATGCAGGCTATATGACAAACTTAAACTAATCCGATTAAGGTTGTATGAAACATAAGCTCGTGAGCCCGAAGAGTTAAAACAGCACTACTTTTCCCTGATCCCGCCAGTAAATTGCCATAATTAAGTAGATAATATAGAAGAGGGGACTTTTACCTTATATGGAGGGATCATGAAAAAAGTGCTGGAGTATTCAAAAATTGTCGTATTGCTACTGGGGCTGCTTGTAGGTGTTCAAATCCCTGGCTTCGTTGATGAGTACCGCCTGATCCTGGAATCACGCGCTCTAGAATCCAGCCTAGGCCTTGCGGAATTCCGAAATGATGCCGAGCGCTTCTTTGACGGGGATCTTGACCGGCTTGTCGCTTATTATGAAAGTCGCGAAGATGAAATCATTGTTGCCGGCGGGCAAAGCATTAGAGCGCTGGTTGACAGAAATCTAATGCTGACAAATGGGTTGATACAATTCAATGCATCGCTGGCACAGGCCTATTACCAGGTTTTTCTATCACCACTCATCGAGGTGCAGGAACAGTTGAGGGATTCATATCAGTACAGTGTGGCGCTGAATTCGGTGTCCATAGGCAGCGGTATTGGCCTCGGGCTGCTTTGCCTGATTCTGTTTGAACTCATACTTGCTATCATCAGTCTAACGATTCTAAGATGCTGGCGTTCCGCTCGCCAGTCTAAAACACAACAGCTTTCAACACATGGACAAAACTAGAGATCTGGGTTTCTCATATCAATTCAGCAAAGAGGATATGCTCAAGATTATCAGAGAGAATCGCATTGTCAGCATTCCTCACGGCAAAAATTTGAAAAAGCTGTAGGCCTGATTTTTAGATAAATTAAGACTTTTCCCGCTAGCAGAGGTTCTCACTTCACTGAGTCAAGTGATAATGAATTTGGCGCCTGGTCAAACCCCAAATAATTATTGCCAACGCTGGCGAACGACTTCATAGTTGATTGCCATTTTTTCTGGATCATGAGGCACCTTGAAGAAGCCATGAAAATGCCCGTTGGGATTGATCAGAGCAATCTCGCCGCTGTGATTGACCATATAGTTATCACCCGCGCCCGGCACATACGCAAAGGCAATATTAAGCTGTGAAGAAAAATTAAAAATATCGATGTACTCTCCACTTAAGCCCAGGTAATCATCATTAAAATAACTCACATATTCCCGTAATTTTTCCAGGGTGTCGCGCTGTGGATCAACACTGACCATAATTACCTGTGTATCCTCACTGTATTCCCCTTGCTCAGCCAGCATATTGGTGAACTGATTAAGGGTTGCCATAGTTAGTGGGCAGATGTCCGGGCAGTAGGTATAACCAAAGAAAATCATACTCCACTTACCCTGCAGCAAATCCAGATCAACCGCTTTACCATTGAAGTCTTGCAGCGAGAACTGGTTAATCAGCCGTGGCACATCATAGACAAAAAGACCATTTTCGGAGAGCTCTTCATTGCTCATATTGACCGGCGAAAGAATCCTGTTCAGGGTCAGGCCGAGAACCAATGCCATGAAGACTACGCAGGAAATGACAGTATTGGCAATGCTATTTTTCATATCAGAGGTAGTGATCAATCAGCAGCGCAATAAACAGCGCTATCAGATAGAAAATGGAATAACGGAAAGTCTTTAGAGCGTTTGTGCTATTTGAGCTGACCATAAGGATAATTGACCAGTACATAAAGCCGGCTCCCAGCAACAAAGCGGCTGCGAGATACACAGGACCACTCATACCAGTCAGATAAGGCAAAATGCTGACGAGCAGCATAATGATGGTATAGAGCAGTGAATGTAGTTTGGTCAATGCATCACCATGCGTTACCGGCAGCATAGGAATATCGGTTTTGGCGTAGTCCTTCTTGCGGTGAATCGCTAGGGGCCAGAAATGTGGCGGGGTCCAGGCAAAAATAATCAGCACTAGCAATAGACCGCCGGGATCAACAGAGGCGGTCACTGCTGTCCAACCTAAAAGGGGAGGCATAGCACCAGAAAGCCCGCCGATAACAATGTTCTGTGGCGTGGCTCGTTTCAGATATCCGGTATAAATGATTGCGTAACCAATAAAAGACGCAAGCGCCAGCCATGCGCACAAAGGGTTTACCAGAAAGATCAGGATCGCCATTCCCAGCATGCAAATGAGCATGGCAAAAACCAGTGCCTGAATGGGTGTCACCTTTCCCTGGGGAATGGGGCGCTTAAGGGTACGCTGCATAATGGTATCGATACGATGATCAATCAGGTGGTTGATCACCGCACCAGCACTAGCTACCAGGGCTATGCCCAAATTACCCCAAATCAGCGCATTCAGTGGCGCCATACCAGGGGCCGCCAAAAACATCCCCACCAGCGAAGTCAGGACCATCATCATGACAACCCGTGGTTTACACATTTCGTAATAATCACGCCATGTGGCTTTTTTGGGGATGCTCAGTTCACTCATGCCTAAAACATCGCTCTGGTGGTTTTATATAGCTGGTAATTCAGTGTTACCATGCTGAGCAATAATAATGCGCCTCCGGCATTATGGGCAACGGCCACCCAAAGAGGCAATGAGAACACAACATTGCTGATGCCAAGTCCCAGCTGTAACAGCAAGATGGCCAATATAATGTGAGTAAGGCCTTTAAGGCGGCTGTTTCCGCTACAGCGATAAAGTTGAATGATCAGAAATAGCATGTAGACGCTGAGCACTACAGCACCAACCCGATGTACAAAATGAATCGCCACTCGCCCTTCTCCATCCATTTGCCCACCGAGATAGTTGGGGCCGATGTCCTGAAACACATTAAAACCAATCGCCAGGTCCATAGTAGGAAACAGCTGGTTCTGGCAGGTTGGGAAGTCCGGACAGGCCAGTGCGGCATAATTTGAGCTTAGCCAACCGCCCAGTATTATCTGTAGAACCACTAGTACCAAGCCTAACATCGCAAGCGGTCGAAGGTTCTTCCAGTAGCGAATGTGTATCCCTGGTTGCTGCCATGGCTTGTTATCAAGCCGCAAACAGAGCAACCAGAGCAGACTGAGCGTTGTAAAACCGCCCAGCAAATGTCCTGTCACCACCTGTGGCCAAAGATTCAGGGTTACCGTCCACATACCAAATAGGCCCTGCACAATAACCAACCCCAGGAGAAAAATTGGCAGCAGCCGCGGTTGGTCAATCCTGTTACGATGTTTCCAGTTAAAAAAGTTTATGAGAATGATCAGCAGCCCCAGCGAACTGGCAAAATAACGATGCGCCATTTCCGGCCAGGCTTTTTCTGCCTCAAAGGGAGCATGAGGAAACAGCTCTTCAGCCTGGAGAATTTCATCGGCGGTCCCCGGCATCCACAAAAAACCATAGCAGCCTGGCCAGTCCGGACAGCCCAGCCCGGCATCTGAAAGCCGCGTGAAAGCACCAACCACCACAACACAAAGCGCCAGAGCTGTTGTTAGGAATACCAGGGCAAAAGTGGGTTTATGACTTTTCATGCTCTATCCCAGGCTGGAGCGATCCAGCAATCTCTCAATATCCTGCAAAATCTCTTCAGGTGTATTGTCGGGCGTGAAATATAACATGACATTACCTAGCGGATCGGCCAAAAAAATATAATGTTCAGCAACCGGGTCGACGCCCTCGGGCAAAATGCTCGTCAGCCGGCTTAATAGAGCATCTCGCTCGCTATAGACAAGCAGTTGGGAGCTAAAGGCTTCGGCAAACATCTGTCGGGTGCGTTCGTCTAGCGCCTGAGACCGTGAGCCGACATTGACATAGTAGCGAGCGACTCGGTCCTCATCAGCTCCCAGCAGGCGATGCAGCTGTCGCAGGTAAAACAACCGGTCACCACAGGGCTCATCACAGCTGCTGCTGCCCAGAAAAAACAAACGCCAGGGTGCAGGCAAATAATCAGCCGCATCTATACCGGCTACCAATTCTTCAAAAGACTGAAATACCTGAACACCTTGCTCATCTACCATGAATAATTCGGTAATATCCATGACCGGCATTATCAGCACGCCATTGTTGGTCGTGGTGATCCCTGGCTGATTTTGCATGGCATAAAAAGAAAGGGTAGCTAGACCAATGGGTAACGCCACGGCAATTAAGAGCAGGATGAGTTTGAGTTTATTCCTGTCCACGTAAAGCCTCTTCATTATCCTCCGGGCGCGTGCTCAGATAAAGGTACAATAGCAGCAGCACGCTTGCCATGCTGAACCACTGGATGGCATAGCCCTTATGCCTCTCAGGCGAAGTAGTAAACACTGGCCAGTTTCTCACATATACCCCTGGACTAAATGGGGCAAGTCTGACCGTATAGGGAAATAGCCGCTGCTCATCCAGAGCTTCCGACATTCTCTTCATGTCAAGACTCTGAATAATGCGTGGCCAGCCCGTACCGAGCTCATCTTGTGCCAACATGAACTGGTCTCCGAGAGGCACATATATAGCGCCGCTAAGCTCAACTTCACCCTCTATCGCCTCGGGCTGTGGCAAATTTTCGCGATAGGCATTTGATGCAATCCAGCCTCGATTAACCATCACAAGCTCGCCGCCCTCTACCAAAAATGGGGAGATGACTTCAAATCCTGCCTGCCCCTCATTAATTTTGTTGTCAAGCAGAAAGGTATGAGCATTGTCATACTGTCCGAGCATCCTAACAGATACATTTTGAAGATCACTATCAGCATCAAGAGAATCAAGCTCTTGGGTCTCGGCACTGAGTCGACTTTCAAAAAGACTCTGCAGATCCAGCTTTTCCTTCTCGCGCTCCAGCTGCCAAAATCCCAAGCGGATAAACAGCGAAAAAAACAGTAGAGTAAACAGGCTAATCTTCCAGTTGAAATGAAAATTTTTGAATCGTAACTGTATCACGGTGTGTCAGTCGTCGGGCTAGTCTGCTAGTATGAAGTCAAAACTAGCTAGGATTCCCGTGTTAAAAATCATCATTGTAATACTACTGCTTTGCATTATCGCCAGCCTGTTCAGCGGTGCGATATTTTTTTTCAAAGATCAGGGCAATGAAAGCAAACGGACTCTCTATGCCCTAGGTGTTCGTGTTGTCCTGGCTGTACTGCTGGTGGTTTGCATTGTTTATGGAGTTGCTACTGGACAGCTTACACCAAGCGCGCCCTGGTACAACCCTTAAATTAATCAGTGATACTGTTTAAGCCTAGTTTAAGCATAGCGATCTTGGGTTTATCTTTATAACTGTTCAAGTTGCATTCTTAATCTTGAGTCCTTTAGTTAGCTTATTTTTCACTGGTGAGGCAAAAACCAAAAAGAGCTTGTTCGCTTACAAGGAGCTGAGCGGGTTCTTGCTTGACTAAGCAGGAGGATTAATTCGCAACTCTCTACAAAATGTAGACGAACAAGAACAAACATACCCAGACAACATCAACAAAGTGCCAGTACCAAGAAGCCGCTTCAAAACCAAAATGATCTTCCGGCTTGAAGTGCCCTTTTAGAGTCCGCGCAAGCATCACGGCAAGCATAAAAGCTCCCAGTGTCACATGAAAACCATGAAAGCCTGTAAGCAGGAAAAATGTTGAGCCATAGATTCCAGAGTTTAATGTCAAACCCAGCTCATGGTAGGCCTCAATGTATTCTTCCGCCTGTAGGAATAAAAACACCACCCCGAGCGCTACGGTAAGCGATAGCCAGGTCGTAAGTTGTTTACGATTATTATTCTTCAGGCCAACATGGGCAAAATGCACTGTTACACTAGAAGATAATAAAATAATAGTATTCCACAAGGGTAGGTATCCTAGTGCATTACCCCAGCCAGACCATGCCATGGACTCTTCAGGATTTTCAAATAGAGCTTCATTGGGGTTAGAAATAACGGGCCAAACAGCCTCGAATTCAGGCCAAAGCATATTCGCAACTGCTTTATCCCCTTCGCCGCCGAGCCAAGGCACAGCCAATGATCGAACATAGAATAATGCTCCAAAAAATGCCGCAAAGAACATCACTTCCGAGAAAATAAACCAATACATGCCCAGAACATAAGAGCGCTTCAACTGGGCGCTTGGCAGGCCCTGATGATTTTCACGAATGCTGGTGGCAAACCAATTGAATAGCACCGTTGCCAGCGTGGCAAATCCCAACAGGGCAATGATTGTCGAGCCACCAGTGCCTTCTTCAGAAGCTATATCGTTGAGAATATTTCCCATACCAAAAACAAACAGGAACAAGCCGAATGAAGCCCAGATAGGGAACTTGCTCTGCTCGGGAACATAATATGTTTCATACGTGCTATTGATATTTTCACTTGCCATTACAGCTTTCCACCTTTATCCAATAGTTAGTTCGCGTTACTGGCTGTTTGCTGATAACTCGCTGTGACATCGAAGAGAGTGTATGACAAAGTCAGTTTTGTCAGATCCTCGGGGATGTCTTGATCAATAAAAAATAAGAGGGGCATGTCGATGTCCTGCCCCGCCGCCAGCGTTTGCTGGTTAAAACAAAAACATTCGGTTTTGTGCAGGTAGTCAGCCGCACGAAAAGGTGAGACGCTGGGAACTGCCTGTCCGACCATAGCCTCGAAACCGGTGTTATGCGCGTAAAAACTCACTTCAGTCAGCTCGCCGGGATGAACCTGAATTTCTCGCACTGCTGGCTCAAACTTCCAGCTCATGCCTGCATTGTTACTGGCAAGAAATTGAACTGTGACCAGCCTGCTATCATCGACCTTTACTTTTGCGGCCTCATAGGCATATTGCCCACCAGTCTTTCCATTGAGTCCAGTTATCTCACAAAAGACATCATATATAGGAACCAGCACAAAACCAAAGCCAAACATTCCCACCGCGCCCAGAAACAGTTTTGCTGCCAGTCGGGAGTGTGAAATAGAGGCTTTTGATTTGTTTGGTTGCTCTTCGCTCATTAATTCATATCTTTATCTGATACTGTTACCCTCTTAGGAATGGCTATGTTCAGGCAGATCCGGAGGAGTAGTAAAGGTATGATAAGGTGCTGGAGATGGGACCATCCACTCTAAGCCATGAGAGCCTTCCCAGACTTCCTGTGTAGCTTTCTTCCCGCCACGTACACACTTGATTACGATAAAAACAAAAAGCAACTGCGAAAAACCGAACAGAAAAGCTCCGATACTGGAAATCATATTGTAGTCTGCAAATTGCAGCGCATAATCAGGAATACGACGAGGCATGCCTGCAAGACCTAAAAAGTGCTGGGGGAAAAATAAAACATTTATCCCGACAAATGACAGCCAGAAGTGCAGCTTTCCAAGCGTTTCATCATACATATTGCCAGTCCATTTTGGCAGCCAGTAATAAACGGCAGCCATAATCGAAAATATAGCACCTGGGACAAGCACATAATGAAAGTGTGCTACAACGAAATAAGTATCATGATACTGAAAGTCTGCAGGCGCTATAGCAAGCATCAGCCCAGTAAATCCACCTAAGGTAAATAGCACCACAAAGGCAACTGAAAAAAGCATAGGCGTCTCAAAGGAAATAGAGCCCTTGAACATGGTGCTGATCCAGTTAAATACTTTTACTCCAGTTGGAACCGCAATTAACATCGTTGAGTACATAAAGAAAAGCTCTCCAGCAATAGGCATGCCCGTGGTGAACATATGATGGGCCCAGACTATAAACGACAAAAACGCGATAGAGGAAGTTGCATAAACCATCGAATCATAACCAAACAATCTTTTTCGGGAGAAAGTTGGAATAATTTCCGACACCACACCGAAGGCGGGGAGGATCATGATGTAAACTTCTGGGTGTCCAAAAAACCAAAAGACGTGCTGAAATAAAACTGGATCCCCGCCTCCCGCAGCGTTAAAAAAAGAAGTTCCAAAGTGAATATCAAATAGCATCATGGTGACAACGCCCGCCAAGACTGGCATAACAGCTATAAGCAAATAAGCTGTAATAAGCCAAGTCCAAACAAAAAGCGGCATTCTCATATAAGTCATGCCGGGAGCCCGCAGATTTTGAATAGTTGCAATGATATTGATCGAGCCCATGATAGAGGAAGCTCCCATGATATGCATTGCAAAAATAAAGAAAGTTACCGTAGTGGGGGCATACGTCGTTGAGAGAGGCGCATAAAACGTCCAGCCAAAATTAGGAGCCCCGGCATCCATAAATAACGTGGATGCTAACATCGCAAACGCAAACGGCAGGATCCAAAAGCTCCAGTTATTCATGCGAGGTAGAGCCATGTCAGGAGCGCCGATCATCAAGGGGATCATCCAGTTGCCCAGCCCAACAAACGCAGGCATAACTGCACCAAAAACCATTACCAATCCATGCATTGTGGTCATTTGGTTAAAAAAGTTTGGCTCAACAAATTGCAAACCCGGTTGGAATAGCTCTAGCCGAATAACAAGTGCAAAGGTGCCTCCCAGCAAAAACATGCATAGGCTGAACCATAAATAGAGTGATCCAATATCTTTATGATTGGTGGTATACAACCATCGTGTTAAACCCTTGGCGGGACCATGATGATGATCGTCATGGACATCATGGCTTTCAATAGTGCCAACATTACTCATATTTTATAACTCCTCTACTTTACTACTCATGCCGGGCTCTATTCAGCCTGGGCCTGCAGAATCTCAATGGGGGAAATCATATCGCCTACACTGTTTCCAAGAGCATTTCGCTCATATGTAATAACGGCAGCAATATCCACAGGGTTAAGCTGGTTCCTAAAGGCCGCCATGGCGGTGCCAGGAGAACCATTTAGAACTATATTAACATGCCCATCAATTGGCCCATTGACAATTGCCGAATTGGTCATAGCTGGGAATGCTGGGGGTAGACCCTGGCCGTTTAACTGATGGCACGCAGAGCAGTATGTTCGATAGACGGTTTCTCCTTGAGCAACCAGTTGATCGAACGTCCATTCTTGATTAGTGAGTTCTGCAACTGCTGCTGCCTGTTCTTGGCGCTCACTATACCAGGCCTCAAACTCTTCTTTCTCAACCACTTCTACCACAACCGGCATAAACCCATGTTCCTGGCCGCACAACTCTGTACACTGTCCCCTGAAGGTGCCTGTTTCTTCTGCAATAACCCAAGACTCATTGATAAACCCAGGTATAGCATCTTTTTTCACGGCAAATTCTGGCACCCACCAGGAATGAATTACATCATTCGCTGTCAGCAAAAAACGGACCTTGGTGTCCACTGGAATTACCAGAGGCTGGTCAACTTCAATGAGGTAGTTTTCTGATTTTTCATCCAGGCCGGCAATTTGCTCATCGGTAGTTGCCAAGTTGCTGAAAAAGGAGACCTGTTCACCTTCGTCATCCAGATAGCTATACTGCCAACGCCACTGGTAGCCGGTGATCATGATGTCCAGGTCGGAATCAGAACTGTCATAGACCTGGCGTAATACGCCTGTTGAAGGAATGGCCATACTCACCAGGATAAGAATTGGAATTACTGTCCAGACGATTTCTATGGTGGTATTTTCATGAAAATCGGCGGATTTGGAGCCTTTGGACTTTCGGTATTTGATCAATGACCAGATCAACACCCCATACACTACCACACCGATCAAGGCACAGATAATGGTAATCAACATGTGCAGGTCATAGGTAGACCGGCTGATTTCGGTGATACCAATAGGCATATTAATGCCTTCACGGAAATCTTCCGCTGCTATAGCCAGTTTGCCTATCAGAACGGAACATGCCAGAAGTAGTGCTGGTATAAACTTAAACTTAGGCTGCATTCGCCACTTCTCCACTTTCTTACTTAGATTCTCTGTAAAACCCAGAGCTTAAGGTTGGGGCTAGAGACACCAATCTCAAGATCTTCTCAAGGAATTTTGGTTCAAACCTGATATTGCTGATGAGCCCGTAACGGCATGCGGCAATTTCCCCTAACATTATATCAGGAAGTGCTCGCCAAAGGCTATGAACAGTGATCTCTTCTTAACCGATTTATATCACATTAGGCCTCTCTTAAGACTTGATAAATAATCTCTGTTCATTCCGTCAGTCATGGCATAATCTTGAGGCATGTTTTTTACCCGTTGGAGCAAGCTGATGAGCACAAGAAACTATATGGATTACTCGCCAAAACTCTCTGGCGGGGTATTTATTGATACCAGCGCGGTAGTCATCGGACGTGTAAAAATTGGTCGCGATTCGTCAGTGTGGCCACACTGTACAGTGCGAGGCGATGTCCATGACATCAGTATCGGCGAACGCAGCAATATCCAGGACGGCTCCGTTTTGCACTGTACCTCTCCGGAATCCTTTGGGCCTGAAGGCTTCCCACTGTATATCGGCAGTGATGTCACCATAGGCCACCGCGTTGTTCTGCATGGTTGTACGCTCAAGGATCGTGTGCTGGTAGGTATGGGCGCCATCATCATGGACGGCGCCGTTGTGGAGTCGGATGTGATTGTTGGAGCCGGCTCGGTGGTGACTCCAGGCAAAGTGCTGGAGAGCGGCAACCTTTATGTCGGCTCCCCGGTCAAACGGGCACGTCCTCTCCGGCAAGAAGAAATAGATTTTCTGCTATACAGTGCCGAACATTACGTCAAGCTGAAGAACTTTCACCAGAACGACCATGAGTCGCTTTAGTTTCTCGCAGTTCCTGAATTACAAGAGATGTATCAGGCCGGATACCGTGCCAGATATAAAATGCCTCGGCAGCCTGCTCAACCAGCATCCCCAACCCATCCACTGTAAAAGCTGCCCCTGACTGGACGGCCCAACGGCAAAATGGCGTCAGCTGTTTGCTGTACATAAGGTCATAACAGACGGCTTCGGGGCGTAATATACCAGCTGGCAGTGCCGGTAAACTGGTTGAAGTAGCATTGATCAGCCAGTCAGGCTGACAGCCCTCCAGCTGATCGAGCCCTATGGCGCTGATTTTTCCGTAATCCCCAAACGTGCTAACCAGCGCTTGAGCCCTGGCGATAGTTCTATTGGCAATGGTAAGACTGGCAGGAGACTCCCGCAGAATTGGCAAAAGTATCCCACGGCTTGCCCCGCCAGCACCCAGGATCAGTACATCCTTACCGTGCAGGCTGGACGCAAGGTTTTGCCTGATATCCCGAATCAAGCCGATGCCATCAGTGTTGTAACCCTGCAACTCTCCTCTGGCATTCAATAAAAGCGTATTAACAGCGCCAGCAATTTCAGTATCGCCGAAACATTCCCGGGCCAAGGTCCAGGCTTCCTCCTTGAAGGGCACAGTGACATTCAGGCCTTTGCCGCCCTCATCAAAAAATTTCCTGACCATAGCGGGAAACTGCCCCTGCTCCACCAGAATCGCCCGATACTGCAAAAACTGGCCTGTTTGTTTTGCAAAGGCTTGGTGAATGGCTGGCGATAGACTATGGGCAACCGGATTGCCCATCAAGGCATATTGATCCAAAACAACTTCCTATTAGCAGACTATACCCAGTCTCTGGGTTTCAAGAAGTGAGTATATAGTTTTTCTTCCGCGGAGCCAGGCTCAGGGCGCCAGTCATAAGCCCAGCGTACCTGTGGAGGTAATGACATCAAAATGGACTCAATACGACCAACACCAGACTGAAGACCAAAAATGGTGCCGCGATCAATAACCAGGTTGAACTCAACATAGCGCCCACGTCGGTATTCCTGGAAAAATTTCTCGCGTTCAGTATAGGGGGTGTCCTTACGCTTTTGGAGAATCGGCAGATAGGCTTCCAGGAAGGAGTTGCCCACGGCCTGCATCAGAGCAAAACATTTTTCAAAACCCCAGCCATTGAGGTCATCAAAAAACAGTCCCCCCACGCCCCTAGGCTCCTGGCGATGCGGGAGATAGAAGTACTCATCACAATGTTTTTTGAAATCCTTATAAACATTTGGACCGAAAGGCTCACAGCATTTTTGTGCCGTTTTATGCCAGGTAATACAATCTTCATCATAGCCATAGTAAGGTGTCAGGTCATAGCCTCCTCCAAACCACCAAACCGGATCAATGCCTTCTTTTTGGGCTATAAAAAAACGCACATTGGCATGTGAAGTTGGGCAATAGGGATTTTCAGGATGAATCACAAGTGAGACCCCCATGGCTTGAAATGATCCTCCTTCCAGTTCAGGTCGAAGTTCTGTAGCTGCCCGTGGCAGCGATTTTCCGTAGACATGAGAAAAGTTTACACCGCCTTTTTCAATGACAGCGCCATCTGCTAGCACCCGAGTAATACCAGCACCCCCATCCTCACGGTCCCAGCGATCTTCCCGAAAGCTTTGCTTGCCATCCACCTGTTCAAGCTCGCCACAGATGTCATCCTGCAGGTTGAGCAAGTATTCTTTTACCGCCCCTGTATCAACTTCCAACACCTAGAACGCTCCTCTTCAAGGTCTTATTACCCGGCTGCTTTGCAAATCTATTATCCGGCTGGGTCCATCCTGTCCGCCCAGCTCGCCTGGTACTATCATGACTTCATCGTTGAAATACTCAGCAACTTCCTGCTCACTCAGGGCAGGCGCCCTTCCCGCTGGATTTGCCGAAGTCGAGACCAGCAGGCCACATTGATCGCACAGGGTGCTTACTAATAGGTGCTGGCTTACCCTGACTGCTACTGTAGCAAAGCTTCCTTTGATCCAAGGTGGAATTTTTTGATTTGGATCAGGAATTAACCAGGTATCAGGCCCCGGACAGGCACTTTGCAGCTGATGCCTGGCCAAAGGTGGCAAATCCTCAAGCAGCATTTCAATCTGCTGCAATGCAGAGGCGACCAAAATCAGACCTTTTTCTTGCTCTCGCCCCTTAAGTTCCAGGATCCGTATCACGGCTGTTTCATTAAAGGGGTCACAGCCCAGCCCCCAGACACCCTCCGTAGGATAAGCAATAATGCCGCCTCTTTTAAGGTGACTTTGAACGATAGAAAGATCCAAGGTCTGTTTCATTGGATGAGCATTATTACTTATGCCCTGTGCAGTGACAATGTGTAGCCTCCTGGGCCAGTCTCAACAAAACAGCAAATTTGCAGTTCTTAAGCTCTGCAATCATCTGCTCCTTTATATAGCCTCTGTGATGAAACCTCTCACCCTGATGGCCCTGATGGCCTTAAGTGTCAGTATATATTCAGTCATTCTTTTTGTTCCAATTTGTGACCTATTTGAAGTCACGCACCTTGAAGGTTTAATAATTTGACCAAAAATAACGTACTATAGGAGCCTTAAATGGCCTGCAAAGAGCATAGAGCCCATGAGCTTGCTAGAAATACTTGAATACCCGGATCCAAGATTGCGAAAAAAAGCCCAGCCTGTGGAGAAGGTCGATGATGGTTTGCTCCAGGCTATTGAGGACATGTTCGAAACCATGTATGCCGCTTCGGGGATTGGGCTGGCTGCAACACAGGTAAATATTCACCAGCGCCTGCTGGTTATCGATATTGCCGATGAAGATGAGCAGCGGAATCCACTGGTCTTTATCAATCCTGAAATTGAGGTGCTAGACCCTCAACCGCACCGTCACGAAGAAGGCTGCCTGTCGGTACCCGGCTATTTTGAGTTTGTGGAGCGGTCACGTAAAGTCCGGGTTAAAGCGCTAGATCGCGATGGAGAAGCTTTTGAAATGGTTGCAGAAGGTTTACTGGCTGTCTGCATCCAGCATGAAGTCGATCATCTAGATGGTAAATTATTCGTCGATTACCTTTCCGTCCTGAAACGCCATCGTATTAAAACCAAGCTGGAAAAAGAACAGCGGCAAAAAGAGAGCGCCTGAGTTTTCTTCAGCCTGATAAAAAGTTAGCTGAACATGGATAGACCCGCCCTTAAAATTGGCTTTGCCGGGACGCCGGAGTTTGCCGCTTCTCATCTTAACGCCTTGATACAGGCAGGATATTTGCCTGCAGCTGTTTACACCCAGCCCGACCGACCAGCCGGTCGCGGCAAGCAGGACCAACCCAGCCCGGTGAAAACACTTGCACTTGCAAATGGGCTGCTGGTTTTTCAGCCGCTCAGTCTGAAAAGCGAGCAGGCACAGGAGCAAATGGCGGCGCTAAACCTGGATCTCCTGATTGTTGTCGCTTATGGCCTGCTGCTGCCTGAAGCGGTGCTGAAACTGCCCCGTTTGGGCTGCATCAATGTGCATGCTTCCCTCTTACCCCGCTGGCGTGGCGCTGCACCTATTGAGCGGGCTATTCTGGCCGGCGACAAGGAAAGTGGCGTCTGTATTATGCAAATGGATGCAGGCCTTGATACCGGAGATATTCTTTTATGCCTCAAAACAGCTATTTCCGATGAAGACACCAGCGCAACCCTGAGCCAACGGTTGTCCATACTGGGCCAACAAGCCCTGCTGGATGTTTTGCCACAAATTCAGGCAAGCACAGTGAGGCCGCAAGCCCAGAATGATGAACAAAGCAGTTATGCAAAGAAACTCAACAAAGAAGACTCGATACTTAACTGGAAGCAGAGCGCCCAACAGGTGCTGCGGCAGATTAATGCGCTTTATCCTCGCTCACCGGCGTACAGTTTCTACCAGCAGCAGCGTATTCGGATTATTCACGCCAGTGTTATCAATGTTAGTAAAAAAGAGGCCCCCGGCACCATAATTCGAGCAGATAAACAGGGAGTTCTGGTTAGCTGTGAAGAAGGCAGCCTGTTGTTGCAAAAAGTTCAATTGCCCGGCAAAGCAGAAACTGATATCGCCAGTTTCCTGAATGGACGGCCAGACTTTTTCATGCCGCAAACATGTTTTAAGCCTGAGCAGGAATAACTCTTTGATGGTCTACTCAAAACCTCGCCTGCTTGCTGTCAATATTCTGCACTCCCTGCTGGCTCAACAAGGCTCTTTATCGTCTTTGCTGGACAAACTTGATAGCGAAATACCTCAAGAACAGCTTCGTCTGCTGCAGGCAAGCTGTTACGGGGCGTGCCGACATTTCCATCAACTCGCTGCCTTGATTGACCGTCAACTTGACAAACCACTGCGTAAAAAAGATTTGGATATATACTGCTTGCTGATCATCGGCGCTTATCAACTATTATTTATGCGCATGCCTCATTATGCAGTTATCAACGAATGTGTTGATACTTGTAAGCCCCTAAAAAAACCCTGGGCCAAAAATCTGGTTAATGCCATTTTAAGATCAATCCAGCGTGAAGGCACAAACATTCTCGAGGAACTGAAACACCAGCCAGATATTTATTTTTCTCATCCGGACTGGATATATGAGCGATTGAAAGCTGACTGGCCAATACATTATCAGGATATTTTGACAGCCAATAATCAACGTGCCCCGATGAGCTTACGAAGCAACCTGTCAAAAATTTCAAGGCGAGACTATCTGCTACTGCTTCAAGCTGAACATATTGAAGCTGCTCCCGGCATGCTAAGCCCTGAAGCCATCATTCTCAAAGAGCCCGTTGATATCTCTTTTCTGCCAGGCTTTAAGGATGGTTTTGTTTCCATACAGGATGAAGCTTCCCAGCTTGCTGTCGAGTTGCTGCAGGTGCAACCCGGCCAGCGGGTGCTCGATGCCTGCGCCGCTCCCGGAGGAAAAACTTGTGCGATTCTGGAAAAAGCACCTAGCGCAACACTTTATGCGGTGGATAATGATGCTCAGCGCCTGCAGAGAATTGATGATAACCTGCAACGTATTCAAGCAAAGGCCATCTTGTACTGTCAGGATATACTTGATCAGGCCCAGGTCTGGTTGGAACAGCAGTTTAGCTTTGACCGCATTTTGCTTGATGTTCCATGTAGCGCCTCTGGCGTCATCCGGCGCCATCCCGATATCAAGCTCCTCAGACGCCCAGAAGATCTTGAAAAATTGCTTGTTTTGCAAGGCGAGATACTGCGCGCATGCTGGCCCCTGCTCAAGAAGGGGGGCTTATTGCTGTATTCCACATGCTCTGTCTTCAAGGCCGAAAATTCAGCACAGCTTAACCGGTTTTTACCTGATTTTCCTGATGCCCGGGAACAAACGCTCAGCATTCCTGGTGCGCAGATTGAGCCACACGGCTTGCAGCTTTTTCCCCAGCAACATTCTCATGACGGTTTCTACTATGCCCTCCTGCAAAAGTGTTAAACTATGCGCGCATCTTCGAGGTCAGTATGGACTGTCTATAAGGCGATGGATCTACAATGAAAATTATAATTCTTGGTGCGAATAAGGTCGGCGCCAGCCTGGCAGAAAATCTGGCAAAGGAGGCCAACGACATAACAGTTGTCGACCAGAATGAAGATCTGTTGAGGGACTTGAAAGACCGGCTTGATATCGGGACTACCATTGGCCAACCCTCTTTTCCAGATGTTCTGGCTAATGCCGGCGCCAAGGATGCCGATATGCTGATTGCCGTTACTGATAGTGACGAGACCAATCTAGTAGCCTGCCAGGTAGCCTTTAGCCTGTTCCGAACCCCCAAAAAGATTTGCCGTCTGCGGGCCAACTCCTACGTAAATTATTCGCCCAAGCTATTTGCACCCGAGGCAATTCCCATCGATGTGGTTATCAGCCCAGAGGAAATGACTTCACACTACATCAAGAGCCTGCTCGACCTGCCTGGGGCCTTGCAAGTCATGGATTTTGCTGAAGGCCGCGTCCAGCTTGTTGCCGTGCAAGCCGAAGAGGGCGGGCCGCTCATAAATCAAGAGCTCAGGACTCTTCGCGAACACATGCCCAATGTTGATACACGAGTAGCCGCCATCTTCCGGCAGAACCGCCCAATCATTCCTCAAGGCAATACTATAATTGAACGTAATGATGAGGTCTTCTTCATTGCTGCTCGAGAGAATATCCGTACTGTGATGAGCGAAATGCGCAAGGTCGATGAACCATACAAACGCATCATCATCGCCGGTGGCGGCAATATCGGTGAACGTCTTGCTGCCTCAATTGAAAAGCAATACCGCACCAAGCTGCTAGAGATCAATGCCAACCGCTGCTTGTTGCTTGCTGAAAACCTCCAGTCCACCACCATTCTACATGCCGACGCATCACAAACGGAGGTGCTGCTGGAAGAAGGGGTCGATTCAGCAGATGTTTATCTGGCGCTCACAAATAACGATGAGGCCAATATCATGTCATCCCTACTAGCCAAGCGCCTGGGCGCTGGCAAAGTGATGACGCTGATTGCCAACCCTGCCTATGTTGACCTGGTTCAGGGGGGAGAAATTGATATAGCCATATCTCCGCAACAGGCCACTATTGGCAGCCTCCTGACTCATATTCGCCGCGGGGATATTGCGAATGTACACTCTTTGCGGCGCGGTGCAGCTGAAGCCATTGAGGTAATTGCGCATGGCGACAAATCTACCTCGCGTGTGGTCGGTAACCCAATCGGAAAAATTGACTTGCCCGAAGGCGCAACCATTGGTGCCATCGTTCGAGATGATAAAGTGCTCATCGCACATGATGATATCCTTGTCCAGACTGATGATCATGTCATCCTGTTCCTGGTCGATAAACGCAAGATCAAAGAAGTTGAAACCTTGTTTCAGGTCGGCTTCACTTTTTTCTAATATCGAAGCTGCCGATGCATTCATCCGTAATATTTCGCATTCTGGGCATTTTGTTGATGCTCTTCAGTTTGACCCTGATTCCCCCAATCGGCCTTGCCTACCTGTTTAATGATGGCACGCTGTCGGCTTTTATCTCTGCTTTTCTAATCACTTTCTTCTCAGGCCTTGTTTTTTGGCTTCCTGCGCACAACAACAGAGCTGACTTACGTACCCGAGACTGTTTCTTGATTGTCACGCTATTCTGGACCGTGCTCAGCACCTTTGGCGCCATTCCCTTTCTGGTCAGTGATGCTGTAAGTATGTCTGTTACTGATGCCATTTTTGAATCCGTTTCTGGTTTGACGACCACCGGCGCTACTGTTTTATCTGGGCTTGACCAGCTGCCTTCAACCATGCTCTATTACCGTCAGCAACTGCAGTGGCTTGGAGGCATGGGTATTATCGCCATTGCTGTCGCTATCTTGCCCATGTTAGGTATCGGTGGCATGCAACTTTACAAAGCGGAGAGTCCTGGGCCGGTCAAGGATAACAAGCTGCTACCTCGTGTCACTGAAACCGCCAAGGCTCTGCTAATCCTTTACGTGACCCTGACCTCAATCTGTGCCGTCGCCTATTATCTGGCCGGAATGTCTGCTTTCGATGCAATCTGCCACAGCTATGCAACCATCGCTATCGGTGGATTTTCTACTCATGATGCTAGTATCGGCTACTTTCAGAATCCGGCCATCGAAATTATTGCGGTTGTTTTCATGGTTATTTCTGGAATCAATTTCGCACTGCATTTCCTCGCTATTCGCACTCGCAGTCTTCGCTTTTACTGGCCGGATACCGAGCTGCGCTTTTACCTGTCAATGTTGTTAACGATTTCAATTATCACTGTGTTTTTTCTTGCCCTCTCTGACACCTATGATTTTAACGAAGCATTGCTCAAAGGCATCTTTGAAGTTGTTTCTATTAGCACTACAACAGGGTTCAGTTCCGCCGATTTCAGCGCCTGGCCTACCTTTTTGCCTTTTATGCTGTTCTACATGGCCATAATTGGTTCTTGTGCCGGCTCTACCGGCGGCGGCATGAAAGTTATTCGAATAGTGCTGATTGTCAAACAGGGTTTTCGTGAACTGAAGCGTCTAATTCATCCCAATGCCGTAATCCCAATAAAACTCGGCACTAACCGTGTTCCGGACCGGGTTATTGAATCAGTCTGGGGGTTCTTTTCAGTCTATGTCATGGCTTACATGACGATGTTGCTTGCTCTGCTATCAACCGGGCTGGATATCACTACGGCCTTTACTGCAGTCGGCGCCAGCATCAATAACCTGGGGCCCGGTCTCGGTGAAGTTGCCCAGACATATGGTGACATGCCAAGCTCCAGCAAGTGGATACTCTGTCTGGGTATGCTTCTGGGACGCTTAGAGGTATTCACCTTGCTGGTACTTCTCACGCCTGAGTTCTGGCGTGATTAATCTAACAGATGTATGGTTCTTGCTTGCCCTCAGGCTGGTAGCGAAAGCGCTTATATTCCCATTGATACTGCTCCACTGTATCCCTGGCTGCGATCTCAACGGTTCTATTGAGCCCCACCAGCGAAGTTTGCATATGCTCAGCATATATTGAGGGATCAGGATCACGAATAATTATCCTAAAACCTCCTTTTTCCCGTAGTGCGTAGGTGAGCAATGCCCTAGCGCCGGTTTTTTGTAGCAAGCGGCTAATTAAAGTCATCGTGTAGGCATTGTGGTTAAATAAAGGGGCAAATTGGCCCGCTTTTGGCGCAGGCACCTGATCTGGCAGGATGCCGCACATTTCGCCTCGCTTTAAAGCAGCCAGAATTGCTGCCACTCCCTTGCTATTTGCTGGGTACATAGCCGCGCTTCCACGGCTTCGAGAATGAAGGAGCAGCTTGTCCAGCGCTGGGTTTTTGGGGGGCTGATAAAGCTGAGCACATTTCCCAAGGGTGCTAAGGTAAAGGCCCATCAACTCCCAGTTACCGTGATGGGGCGCTATCAGAATGAGCCCACGCCTATCCCTCCTGGCATCGTGCAATAAATCGGCGCCTTCTATCTCCACGAGCTTTGCCATAATTCTTTCCACTGGCCAGAGCCAGACAGCACCACTTTCCGCAACTGTCATGCCGGTATTCAAGAGGCTGTTTTTAAGTAATGCTTGGAGCTTAGCTTCGCCTAGCTCGGGAAAACATAGCTGTAAATTAGTCTGGCTTGTGTAATAGAGCCTGGAGCGGCCAAGATAGGCACAGTATCCCAACATTTTCCCAACAGTTCGCGCTATTTCAAGTGAAAATAACGACATAAGCCAGATAAACATAATGCTTAATCTGTATTTCAACGTGTCTACCTACCTTGTTATAAACATCAAAGCTGAAAAAGCATACTCTGTCGAGCAGGCCCTCGCCAAGTTATTCCTCGCCATTACCCTCAGTTTTTAGGATAATTGCCAGCTTTCAAGCCTTCTGATGACAAATAACCAAGATTAAAGGGTGTACTATTGAGCATAAGCAGCCATGCCGACACATCAAGCTTTCAGGGATTAATCCTCGCATTGCAGCAGTTCTGGGCCGAGCAGGGCTGCGTTATCGTTCAGCCCCTTGATCTTGAGGTCGGTGCCGGCACCTTTCATACGGCCACTTTTTTGCGCGCCATTGGTCCGGAAAGCTGGAATACTGCCTATGTGCAACCTTGCCGACGCCCCACAGACGGGCGTTATGGCGAAAAC